>JAIUMG010000006.1 GCA_022565655.1 Alkalimonas sp. | reverse complement strand
AACCTTGCCAAGGTTGGGGTCGCGAGTTCGAATCTCGTTTCCCGCTCCAAATTAAAGAATAAAGCAGCCCTTGGGCTGCTTTTTCTGTTTAAGGGGAACCGAGATTACATCTCGATGTGATCCATCACATCCCTGTGATGGCCCCTGCGGGCGCTAGCGCGTCGTTAAACGCTCCAGGCGTTTAATCCCGCTCCAAATTTTGAAGGCAGCCTGCGGGCTGCCTTTTTCGTTTCAGCCCCTCTAAACCGCATCTTTCAGGCAACCGTCACTAGGTATTTACTCAACTAAAAAGGCGTCTGCCTGAAACAACACAAACCTCACTAAACCCACTTGTGCCCAAATTGTGCCTAAACCGTGCCCTGTTCAAAATTCGATCAGCCACTGCGTGACCCCAACCCTTAACTTTTGAGCATCTCATCCGATTCAAGGTTGTGGTCTAACCAGGCATTCCCCACTGTCAGTCAAAGTGACATCACTGAACAAAGCTCAAGAGCCAGGATAACGATTCCGGTAGAAGTCATCATCCATACAAGAATGCCATTCACGGCATGCCCATAAATCCGATGCAACTTCTTCAATCACCGACCTTAACTCCAGTGGTTCCAGCCAGCGACTGGGGATAGCGTCGGTGCCCATCATCACACCCAACAGATTACCAGTAATCGCACCAGTGGAATCTGAATCGCCATCGTGGTTGACCGCCAGCACAATACCCTGCTCAAAGCTCTGTGCCACCAGGGCGCAATAGACCGACACCGCCAGCGCCTCCTCAGCCACCCAACCCTCACCCAATTCTTGAATCGCTTCATGGTGAGGAATGCTTGTCTGGCTTAATTCAATGGCCCGGTTGAGTGCCTTCAGGGTTTCATCGTGATCCGAGTGTTTGCCCAGGAGGTTTTTCGCCACCTCAAGTGCTTCAAGCAGTGTCAGGCCATTGAGCAGCTCAAAGATCAACACCGCCAGTACACCAGCCGTCAAATAACCACTGGGGTGGCCATGCGACAGGGTGGCACACATGCAACCATCACTGAAGACTCGATCAATGTTTGTCCGTTCCCTGAGCGCCCACCAGAACAGCCCGACGGGTGCCACACGCATGACACCACCGCAACCTTTACTGTTATTGGCTGCGATACAAGGCAAGGAGTCCAATTCACGCAGGGCGCTCAGGCAGGTCATGCCCGGAGCTCGTCGGCTGTGGAGCGCTTTTTGTTGAAACAACCAACCGCTCGGGTCCACTGAGCGATAACGGTTATGCTCCCCCTGGGTCGCCAGCCAGCGGATATAAGCATTGGCCACGGAGTTGTCGAAACTGGTGGTGCCGTCAGTCAAGCCACGCATTAAGGCCCGAAGTAGGCCTTCGGCGGTAAAGAGCGTCATCTGGGTATCGTCGGTAATTTTGCCCAAGCCACCGTAGGCTTGAGCATAATCGGTAATGCCTTCATGGCCAAAGCGAGACAGAATGGCCTCGCGTGACATGAACTCCACCGCACCGCCCAACGCATCGCCGGCGGCACCTCCGAGCAGGCAGGCGATGTATCGGTCTGTTGGGTCATGATTGGTTGGGATGCCTGGCATTTTTCTCACTTTTAGGTTCGGGCCTGTCAATTGCATCACTTGATTCTAAAGTTCAAATAGACGCCGAATGCTGTCGCTACATGCCGAGGTTCCAGTGCAGGCTTGTCTCTTTGCCCGATCCATTCCGCTTCCTCGCTGCCATCGGAAGAGATACCCAACCCGAATTCCCAGCGAGAGAGATAGGTCTTCC
Source organism: Alkalimonas sp. (assembly GCA_022565655.1). GTDB lineage: Bacteria > Pseudomonadota > Gammaproteobacteria > Enterobacterales > Alteromonadaceae > Alkalimonas. The sequence goes on along the minus strand of JAIUMG010000006.1, from coordinate 22,710 downwards.
CGGCAGTAGATGCATAAACATTACCAGTTCCTGCGCAGCAGTCCAGGGCGTATTCCCAATTATTGGGGCGCATACAGATCTGGCCATTAGGGCCAGGTCTAGCCGAAAGACCGATCGCATATCCAATCGCTTTAGCGTCCATAGGCTCATAGACAGCACAGCGCAAAGTGCCATCACTGCGAGGGACAAACGCAGCCACCAAAAGACCATCTCTTTGAATAGTCACTATATCGCTACTGTTCAGGTTAACCGGGCCAAGCTCAAGCCAGAAAACATCGCTTGCGATGGTTTCTACATCCATGTAAGCAGCACCGGTAAGCAGCATGCTCAGTTGGCTCATCGCCATTCGGTTGCGCTTCCAAGCCCCGGGTTTTAGATCGCTGTATTGCTGTAGCCAAAACAAGACTTCTGCAAACCCGATTTGAAACGTACCTGTTAGATGTGCTGTTAAGGCCGCATGGGGTACTGAGTAGCCAATGTCAGGCAAGTTGTACTTTTTCCGGACGTCGGGTTTCCAGTGCCATTCGCCGAAGTCTGACTCCTTTGAAGCTCCAAATAGCCGAATGAGCAAGTCTGCCTGGGTGCGTTCGATATTCGCTGCTTCGGGTAGTTCCGTCACCAGAACGGTGTCTTCGCTACCCTTCAAGCGCGCCAACAGATAATGCTCGTATCGGCTGAGCGTTTGCAAAGTGATTTCTTCACTGGCATTCTCCTGGCTGCTTTCCATGCTAACCTTCAACGTCATACACCCATTGCCGAAACCCAAAGGTTGCACTGAATCAACCCTGACTTTAAAGACGCGTTTCACTTCAGGCCCGAATATCGGACTGATCTGCTCCATTCTGTACCAGTTCCCGGGGACTAAGGTGAAACGCATCAGATACCGCTCCCAATTATTGTCTGTCAGTCATTCAAAAAGGTAACACTCATCGAGGCTTTGGACGCAATGTCCAGGGTTTTGATGGAAAGCTGAACCTGACGAGGGCTATTAATAGTCATTTGAAAAGCGCCGACAACCTCCCCAAAACCAGGGTAAATTAACCCGATCTTTGATGTTTGATAAAGCTCCGAATAAGCAATGACCTGATACATATCTTGTTGACTCACGCCCAGCTTTGCCTCTTCCGGTGCCAGCATCTTCCATTTGGCATCAAATATTTCAACCACAGCACCGGCTTCATTGAGCAGGCAGATATCCGGTTTCATCTGAAATACCGAACGGCCTATATCGTACCGATAAGCCAGGTTTTTTCGGTGCTTATGCTCTTTCAGAATCAGCCCGGCCTGATGAGCCAAAGGCCCGAGCATGCACCCAGGCGCCTGGCTGTGGTAAAAACAAGCCATACAGCCCATCAAAAATGACTATAATAGTCTTTTAAAGAGTCGATCCACGTAGTCTTGTTGTCCCTCGTTCATGAACAAAACATGTATCGCTGCCCATTCATCAATGGTCAACCCGCGATCTTGTACTGCCATAAAGCGTGTTGGTGTAACAATAAAACTTTCCAAGGTAATATTTTTACCACCCAAACGCGATTCAACATCCTTGATTGTCTTATGGAACTTCACCTTAGGGTGTTCTCGGCCTTCGTGGGAAATGCCGTGTGGCTCAATAAACACAACTTTCTGTTGATCACCTGTTACCAGCCATAGAATAAAGTCTGGGTAAAAATTTCCTGCTTCGAAGAAACCTATGCCGCTTCCTCTGGACTTGTTTCGTAGAAGATAAAGCGAGGTTCCGGCGGCCTGTAGGTCTTTCTCGTTGGCATCCAGCCATTCCATCAAATCCACCACAAAGTTTTTTTCGCTATCATTGAGCGACACAGGAGCGATGGTGATGGGAGAACCCTTCTCGGCAAACAGCAGTGGTTGAAACAAATGATTGCCAAGAATGCAGGCTTTGAGTTGCCCAGCTTCGATTAGGCGGCGCTTGGGCTTGGGCTTGGCCTTAATCTCTTTCTCAATCTCCGCTTGCAATATTTCAATATCGTTTATCAGTTGCTTCTCGCTGGCATCTACTGTCAGCTGATATTGCTCGTCTGGCTCCGGAAGATTCTTATCGGCGGGACCCAGTTCACGAACCTCCAGGCGTGGACGAATAAAAGCATCAGCAGCATATAAAAAATATTTTTTACAGTAGCGCTTGAGCAACTCTAACGCTATCTGGTTCCACACTCGCACGTTGGCGTAGCTATCTAGCGCCATCAGGTTCGCGGGCACGGAAAGTAGATACCAACTGGGATTTTTCAAAAGTCCGGAAATTGCTTGAGGCAGAATAATCAAACTGTAAAGATTTTCCCGAGCCTTATATTGCTCCAACTCGAAAAAAAGCTGCTTGGTATCAAGAAATGCAATATGCTCGTCGCCGAACCAAGTTTTGTTGGGGTTAGTAAGTGCACCCGCACCGGGTTTTATCTCTTTGGCGACAATAGCCTGAATTTTTGGATACCAGTCAACTTCCACGCGATTTTTAGTCAGGTAGTCGGGTACACCACCAAACAGCGGCATGGCACCGTCACGGTTAAAGTTGTATTCGCGACCAGTACCGTCCTTGAGTTTTGGGCGGATGACTTTCAGTTTGTGACCAAAGTCGTAGGTCAAGTTCATGGGTATCTGGAACACCTGCTTGCTGTCGTTGCCGGGTAAGCCTTCTTCTTTTAAGAAATCGCGGAACTTCTCCATAAAGTCCGCCTGTACGCCAAATACATTTAGGGTTTCAATATAATGGATATACTCCGGCTGGCTCACTGGAGTAGCTGCGCGGGAACGTTTTAGCGTCCAGTCATAGCCTTTGAGGCGCACGCCACGACCAAACAATTGTATGATTTGCGAGCCTTCACTGCGGCCGACGCGCATAAGAGCAAGGGTACTAACACGCCAGCAGTCCCAACCTTCGACGAACTTCTTCGCCCCCATCAAAATATTAATAGGCGAACTGGACTCTTTAACACTTTCAAACTGGGCGGCATGAAAATCACTGTCATCTATTGTTATGGGCGGGAAGCGGCCCTTATCAGACTCTTCCTCCACATGACGAGCCAATCCCAAAGCATCACCCACATTGATCAGACCAAAGTGCTGTTCGCTGTTGCCAGCTCTGAGTAATAGTTCGCCGCTATCACCTTTCAAACGCAGCAATTGTAACTGGCCACCAGCACGGTTGTTGAACAGGGTATGAAGAATATCCGTATGTATGTCAGCTGCCGTTTCACCGGCCTGCAAACGATTACGCAAAAAGATGAATGCACCGTGGAAAATATCGTTGCCAGCGCCGTCCACCAACCCGGTTTCCTTGCCTGCTTTGCTGAGCAAAATCTCAATAGCTCGCATAGCTTGTTGGGGCTTTGCCAGAAAGCGGGCAATAAAACCGAGCACCTGAACGATATCCGAGGCGGTTTCATCCACCACCTCGACTGCTTTTCCCTTAAGCTTTTTGCTTCTAACCGCCTTGCTAACACTGCCACCCACAAACACCCAAAGAGGCTTTTCCAAGTTGTAGGCTGAGTAATTCGCTTTACGTTCCTTATACAGGCGTAACTGTTGATAGAAGCCTAGCATGCACGCAGTCAGGTACAGGAATTCATGGTCAGCTTGGGATTTGGGAATATTGAAGATGCGGTAATCCTTACCGTAACCGTCTTCATAGAAGTAGCGATAGGAGTAATCGAACAACACCTGTTTGGCATAAGTCTCTTCAATACGAGCGTTATTGGCTGCTTTCACAGCTTCTTTAAAGGTAGCGGAATACTCGAAGGCAAAGCCCTTCTCGGTCAGACGTGCCCGTTGACGATACCAGCCTTCTTCTTCCGACTTACCCATACCGCGATGCCCTTCGTCCACCAGAATCAAGTTCTGATCACCCAGGTTGCGGGTGGCGATAGTTCTGTCGCCGTCTTTCTCGCCCAACTTGGTGATTTCGATAAAGTCTATGCGAGTCAGGTGGCCATGCTGGCTGCTGAACATATCGTTATTGTCCATCACCAGTCGACCAACTTCGATACCACTTAGTTTCATCTCCTGCTCATGCTGACTGCTGAGCCCCTCATTAGGGGTAATCAGCAACGTACGGGTAACCATGTCATGCTGACCATGCTCTTCCGCATAGTGTGCAAACTGACGGTAGTTCACGTGCATGAGCAAGGTTTTACCGGAGCCGGTAGCATTTTGCAGACAAAGTTTGTTTAATTCGTCCACGGTGTAGGGCGTAATGCCGGTGGCAAAATGCTGTGCCCGCCAGTGGGCATTAAATCGCGCTACATAGGCGTTGAGCTTTTCCAACAAGCTATCGCGATCGCTGAAATACTGGTGCAGATAGATTTCGGCAAACAACAGTGACAACCATTGGTAGTACTTCCAAACAATGGGACGCTCCCGCCCCTGATTGAGCCATTCGGTATGGTCAACAATATTCTGTTCGTACTGCAATAGTGCACCCGGGCTGATAGATGCCTGTGGTTGCCAGTGGATTTTCATCTGCTGGTAGAAGTGATGCAGATTGTCCTCACTAACCCCTTCCGGACAATCGCGCAGGGTTTTGGCCAGCACATGAAAAGGCCGCACCACACGGTTGCCCTTTTTATATTCTGCCAGCGGGTCGACACCCAACAACGAGAGAATCCACTGATTCAGAACCAGCTTGTCGGAAAAGGCGAGACTTTGCCCAACTTTGGCTTTACGTGCTTTGGGTGCCTTGGCTACACCGGCCATAGTTACACCTCCGTCCACATAGCTGTGTGAAAGGCTTCTTCAATCAAGCGCACCTTGGTTTGCTCGCCTTCCACCGCCGGATTAGGAAGGGTGTGGCTCCCGTTAACATAAATGACTTCATAGGTTTTTTCGCGGGTGGATACACCGATTTTCTCCAGATACTTCTGAAGCGCGGAGTTGTCTTTTTCGGCATCGTTGGTTTGCTTACGCCAGATAACCAAAGTGGGCACTCTCGAGCTTTTGTCGCCAGGGTTCTTTAAGGTATAGCCTTCTACTAGCCGAAACCAATATTCGCCCTGCTCGTCGTTTCTCAGACGAGTGCAGATTAGGCGAATGTTGCTATCATTCGGAAGATCGTTGTCCTTCTCACGCGCAAACTCGGCAGCAAAAGTTTTCGGCATAGCCATATGTTCTACCCATAACCCAATCAGCCAGTTGAAGGTTTCTATAAGGTCTATGGTTTGCAGAACCTGTTCGCCGCCACCCGGATTTTTAATCCACATCTCATATGTGGTAGGGTCACGAAAATCATCAATATTAAGTAGACTCTGACTACTAAGAGTCTCGACATCTAAAAAGTAGTTGAGTAGATAATCTCGCCGTAAGGCTGAACTTTTTTCCAATGTATTACTTCGCCACGAGTCCTGTCGAAGCGTCAGGTTATTCAGCGTATCCTCGTAGCTTTCTAGGCGGATATATTTTAAAAAATGACTAATTCCATTACGTGATATTGGTTTGCCAGATCTCCAATCCTTAGAGTAAACTGATTTTAGAATACGGGGCTTTAAAACTTCATCAAAATAGTCTCCCATTTCAATGAGAATGTATTTTCGTTTACCTTTGTCCTCACGATTAAGATTTATGATCGCATGGCCTGTTGTACCTGATCCTCCAAAATAGTCTAATGCATGCAAACTATTATCATCAGATGCACCCGATACTCTTAAACAATCCTCTACTGCATAAATCGATTTTGGGTAGGAGAACTTTGATTCATTAAAGAAATCTTTAAGCACCCTTGTCCCATACTCTGTAGCAGAATATTTCTTATCAGTCCATAATGTTAGTGGTGTAGTGCCTTCAGTCCTTGGTCTATATTTATAATAGACTTGAGGGGTACCATTTTGAGGTATTCTAGAAAGAAACTGGCTGTAGTCATTCCTAATACTTTCTTCACTCCATCGCCAATTTTTCTCACGACCCTCACCATTAATAGGATAAATTATCATCTCATTTTCCAGCGGCTTTTCTTGAGAGTGCCATACTCTTTTGCTTTCATCCCAAGTCATTTTAGGCACGCGAATACTGCCTTTAGATATGTCAGCATATATAGGGAAGAATTGTCGCTGACCATCTTCCCTATCTGAGTTTGATCCTTCACGCCTTAAATTTCTGTACTCAAAAATACCTTCCGCATCACTTTGGTTAAAGCGAGCAAGTTGATCATCGGTTCTTGGTATTCGCGATACCTTTCCAGCGGTCGACTTTCTATAAAAAAGGGCATATTCATGCGTCAACGCAAACCCACTCTCTGAAGGCCGCCCTGATGGATTAATTCTAATAGGGACAATAGCTAACTCGTTATATTTACTAAAAACACCATCTAAAACCAAGCTAAATTCATTTACTTCTACATCATCAATAGTCGCGCATAGAATAGAATCATTGCTCATAAGCTCTCTTGTCATTAAAAGCCTGTCGTTAACTAATGATAGCCATGATGAGTGTTTGTATTCATTTTTATATATAATTTCAGATGCTGATGTATTATAAGGTGGATCTATATATACACACCTAATTTTTTCCCTATAGTTATTCTGGATAAAGTTTAGTCCCTGAAAGTTTTCAGAATGAATTAACAATCCATCGCACTTCTGATCTAACTCATTAAATTCATTTAGCAGTCTAGCTTTGAAGTCTTCATCAAATAACTTGGTATCAATCAGCAAAAATTGGTTATTTTTTAGAAACTCCGTTGTAAGTGGCGAACTGTATCCTGGATTAGTCAAATCCCCCTCAATTTCGTCAATACAAAACAGCGTTACCCACTCATCCCGCTGCGCATCATTGGAAGCAATCTCTGGGTAGAAGCTTTCCGGTATACGGTCTAAGGTTATGCAATATTGAGTTTCAGTAACAAACTTCTTTTTCAGCCAAAGCTTTTTCTGAAAGCCCTCTAACTGGGTCAAGAAGGCTATTAGCTGGTGAGCGACACGGCGCAGCACGCGGATTTTACCTAAATACTGCTCAACCTTGGGCGCTTCTGCGTTTTCAATAGCATCCAGGTGCATAATTTCGTTTTTGATATAAAAATCCAGCTCACGGCGCAGAAAGCTACTCAGATCCTTATGGATAAAGTAATCCATGGTGTTGCGGGTACTGTATTTTTGCAGGTGCTTACCCAGCAAGTTTCGATTCTTCTGGCTGTCGGTAGGTGCCGGCAGTTGTAAGCCCGTAAGCCAGTTTTTAGCTTCGACTCGATTGTTCAGGCTATCGATTATAGCGGTTTCTGCTTGTTCCAGCCGAATTTTCTGCCAGGTTTTGTCTTGGCCTGTTTTTTCCGGGTCAGCGCGGTACTGAAACTGCACCACCAATTCACCGCTCTCCAGCTTAACCGGCTCATCGTGGATGATAAAAAAACGCTTCTGGTCATTTCCGACTTTGATATTGCCGTGTTCACCTTCACTGGCTTCTACGATTCGAAAATGTACTTTCTTCGGTGCATCACTGATAGCATCATCAAAGTCCAAACTTTCACTTTTTCCTTTACCCTGCTCTTGACGCTCGGCTTCTTGACGGATGGCTTCATTCAAATCGAAAGTGTAATTAGTCAGGTATTCGCTGCTCTTGATGTAGTATTGGTCTTTGTTAGCCCAATGTAGGTAGACCTCGCGACCATCATAAGGCACAGCATAGGGCGCTGCCCGGCTATCGCTTTCACGAGCGTAATAGCGGCGGCTCATAAAATCACCGTTATCGTAGTAGCGCTCAAAAAAACGGTAAAGGTGATCGTAGATTTCCGCCTCCGCGTTGCCACCATCTTTGGCGTTCTCATAGGCGGCTTTGGCTTCCTTTACGCCTTCGGTATTTTCCGGGTCCGGTGCGCCGAACTTTTTGGCCTGGTCGATAGCGCTATCCAGCGCGGCTTTTGCTTCGGCAATGCGATTATCATCCACTTCACCAAAGGCCTGCTGAATTTCCTTGAGCAGGTCGTTCTCCAGAAATCTAGTGATCTGCACGCTTTTGGCATGCATGATTTTGTACAGACCAAAATCCAGCTCAGGCTGATCGAGCTGGAACAGCTCTTTAAGCAGAGAGATAAGGCGGCTGCGGTATTTATCAGTATTGCTCATGGGAGTTCCTTGGGCCATTAGCTTAAGTGTTCAAGTAGTGTGGAAAATCATTACTATCGCTGCCAAGTAGTTGCAGCAACTTGGGGTGTAAAAATAGTTTGTCTCGCCCCACTTGGTGCTCGCGCAGTACGCCGATGGCGTGAAGCTCTTTCAGGTACACCGAGGCGGTCTGGCGCTTGGCGATACCGGCGTCCACCAGGTTGGCGATGCGGCAATAGGGTTGGGTAAAGGTCAGCTCTACCAGTTCGCGACTATAGATACCGGGCAGTGCGGTGCGCACATAGTCGATGGTGTGCTCCTGCAGTTGGCGAATGGCCATGATCTTTTCCCGTGTCCAATGCGCGGTGCTGCGTACAGCCTCCAGCATGTAGAGTACCCAAGGCTCCCAGGCCTGAGTTTCGGTCACCTCCCGCAGCAACCGGTAGTAATCGGCCTTGTGCTGAATAATGTGGTGGCTGAGGTAGAGCACCGGAATGCTGAGTAGTTGCTGCTCCAGTAGATAGAGCAGATTTATAATTCTGCCAGTGCGGCCGTTGCCATCGGTAAAGGGGTGGATGGCCTCGAACTGATAGTGGGCCACCGCCATGCGAATGAGGGGGTCGAGTTCCTCGGCCTGGTGCAGAAAGCTCTCCCAATTGGCCAGCTTGGCCCGCAGCAGCGCTTCGCCTTCGGGGGGCGTGTAAAAGGTCTCGCCAGTAGCGGGATTAGTCAGTTTGGTGCCCGGAACCCGGCGGATATCCATGTCCACGCCTTTGATGGTGGCACAGACCACCACGGCGGTATTGGTGCTGAGCGGCCGTTCAGTCAGGGATTGATAGCCTTGCCACAGAGCGGTGCGATAGCGCAACGCCTCTTTGGTGGCGGGGTCGGCTCGGCTATCGTCGACCTGGGCGTATTCAAACAGCTTGTCGGTGGTGGTGACAATATTTTCGATTTCAGAGCTGTCTTTGGCTTCCAGCAGCGGAATGGTATTGATCAGCATGGCCTGATTGGGGATCAGATCCCCAGCTTGCTTAAGCTCGGCCAGGGCGGCGCGCGCCTCGATGCAGCCTTTGAGACAGGCTTTGGTTTCCAGCTCTGCGGTAGGCGGCAACGGAGGCAAGTCGTTGTAGGGCCGGTTGGCGTCAAATGGTGTCATTCTAAGCTCTGCTGGTTTCATAGATGTACCCGGGAGCCCTGTTATTGTCTGCCCCCTTTTATCCATAGCAGGGCGGTTGAGAGGCTCTAGAAGGCACGCGAAGCCGAATCTTCTCATGCATATGTCGATTTATTCAACATAAATCGACATATTAAATCAGTCTCCAGCGTACCCGAAACAAGTGGTGGGTACTGCTGCGCTGGTGCATTTGCTTTTCCAGCGCATCAATCAGGCTGTCCCGACGTTCCTCTATCTGGTCTTCCACATCGAATATTTCTTGCCGCTGCCGCCGTTGGCGCTTACTCAACTGCTGCAGCTCTTCCTGGGCGGCTTTTTGCTCTTCCACTGTCTCAGCGAGGCGGGACCTGCGTTTTGCCTCTTTGAGCTTGGTTTTGGTGTCTTCCAACTGCTGTTCGGCGCTGAGCATCTGGTCGTCGGCCCAGGCCTCCAGCTTGCTGCGTTCGTGCTGAAAATATTGGTTGTTTTCATCCAGTACCCGGCTTAGGGCGGCGTCCAGTTGGCGCTTAACGGTAGCCGCTAGCTGCTCACCCAGTTCGGCCGGTGGTGCCACTGGCGCGCCTGACTCTACCCTTGCGACCAGACGGAACAGCAGCTCGCACAGCTCCTGGTCCATCAGGGTCTGGTTGTCGGTCAATCCAGTGAAAACCAGGTGCTCTTCGCGCTGAAAGCTCTGCAGCTCCAGTAAATTGAGTTCCAACCAGCCCGACCGGCAGGGCAGGTTTTCCAGAGCGGAGAACCTGGCTTCGTGGCCGGTGAGATCAAACACCAGCTCGACGACTGGGGCCTCTAAACGCCTACCGGTATCCAGCACATACTCTCCCAAGGGGTGACTCAGACGATAGAGGTGGGCGTGTTCACCGGGCTTTTCGCCCTTGCGGATCAATTCATAGGTTCCGGTGGGGACCTCGGCAACCGGGCTTTGCGACAATTCAAAGCGCAAGTGCGAGTCGTCAAATTCAGCGCAGTGATCGAGCTGGTGCCGAGTGAGTTGCCAGAACAGGCGACTCACGCGGTCGAGCTGTTGCTCGGCTTTTTCCCGCTGAATTCGAAGCAGATCGTGAATTTGCTCGTCAAAGTGCTCCAGCAGCTTTTCCTGGGTTTCCTGCATGCGTTGGTTGATGCTCTGCTCCAGTTCCTTTTGGAGCTGGTCGAAGGCCTGGGCGATCTCCTCCTGGCTGCGACAACTGTTGTAGATGGCTGCAATGCGCTTTTCAAAATCCACACCGGATTCGATACGCCCCAGCACTTCATCCGATGCGCCAAACAAACCATCAAACAAATGGAATTTCTCGCTGAGCAGCTCCAGTACCCGCCGATCGGCGTCATTCTTCTGGTTCAGAAAGTTGATGACCACTACATCAAACTGTTGGCCGTACCGGTGACAGCGCCCAATGCGCTGCTCGACCCTCTGCGGATTCCAGGGCAGGTCGTAGTTAATCACCAGGCTACAGAACTGCAGGTTTACACCCTCGGCGGCGGCTTCAGTGGCGACCAGTATTTCGGCCTCCTCCTTGAAATGATCAATCAGGGCGGTGCGACGATCCACAGCGGGGCTGCCGGTTACCTGGTCGGAGCCCTGGTTGCGTTGAAGCCAGCGTTTGTATACTGCTGTGGCGGTGGCGGAGTTATTGGTACCACTGAAAGTGGCGACTTTGCCCAAGTAGCCGTGGCGTTCCAAAAATTGCAGTAGATACTCTTGAGTGCGCCGGCTTTCGGTAAAAATGACCACTTTGCGCTCTGCGCCCATTTTCGTCATATGGCTGAAGCCCTGCTCCAGCGCGGTCAGGAGGGATTGAGATTTGGCATCTTCGGTGATGCGGTGCGCGAGTTCCAGGTATTGCTCCAGCTCGGCTATTTCCCCTTTTAGGCGGTCTTGCTGAACAGGCTCGGGCCTGTCTTCCTGAGAAATTTCGCCCAGTTGATAGTCCCCTTCCTCTTCAGCTGCCTCATCCAACAACTCGTCTTCCAGATCTTCGTGGCCGATTAGCTTTTCCAGCCAGTTAACGTCGTCTTCTTGTTGCTGCTCCAGCCGTTTAAGTCGATTAACCAAGGTTTCAAGAGTATTGATAATGGCGCTGGTCGAAGATGCCAGCAGTTTCCTGACCACCAGTGTTACAAGGTGCTTCTGCCGATGAGGTACACCGTAGCTGCTTTCACGTTGCAAGTAGGCGGAAACCAGGTGATACAGGCGCTGCTCATCTTCCGAAGGAGTAAAGGGCACCGTCAGCGCTTTGCGCTTGGTGTAGCGAATATACTCAAGTACCTGATTGCGTAATGTGCGCTTGGTAAATTCCTTGAGCCGCCCCTTCAAACCGACTAAATCCTCGCCCCCGCGCAAGTATTGGCGACGAAAGCTGATAGCGTCACCAAACAACTGACTGTCGATCACTGTCGATAGGCCGTAAAGCTCCATAAGGGAGTTTTGTAGGGGTGTGGCCGTCAGCAGCAGTTTTTTGCAGGAGCCAAAGGCCTGTTTTATCGCTTGACCAGTGCGGTGGCTCTCGCGGTGTGCATTGCGAAGCTTGTGGGCCTCGTCGAACACCACCAAGTCCCAGGGCGTTAACCTGAGCTTTTCCACCATACGCGCGGCAAAATTGTAGGAAATAACATGCACCGCAGGCTGACTAAAGGGGTCAGAGACTCCCTGCTTTCGCTGCTCGGTATAAGTCCGCGCATCAAGTACCTGAGTCGGCAAGTGGAATTTTTCGGCCAATTCATTGGACCACTGCTTCCGCAAGGCCGCAGGGCAAACGACAATAAGCCGCCTCCGGCGCTCTGCCCAGTACTGAGCCAGCACCAGAGCCGCTTCAATGGTCTTTCCCAAGCCGACTTCATCAGCGAGAATAACGCCTTTTACCAAGGGGTTTTGAAGTGCGAAGAGAGCCGCATCGATTTGGTGAGGATTAAGATCCACCGACGCATCGAACAGGGATTGGGCAATTCGATCAACGTCACCGCCTCGCCGTTGGCGGGTTAGCTCGTAGGCAAAATATTTGGCATGGTAGTCGGTTATTGCCATTGAACTCTCCACTTGGCTATTTGAAGCCATTTACTCCCAAAAACAGCAGTAATCCAAGCTGCAATAGAACCCCCTGCTTAGAATCGGTCACTCTATCTTTACCACCTTCAAGTTTGGGGAATTGTTACAGATACCACCAATCATCATATATTAGAAGGCCGGTGGTGTCGTTCGTGTCCGCCCGAGTGATTTTTCGACAGCAAACTTCAATTACCAAACCCAACAAGCCCCAAAGTGAAAGGCTTAAGCAATACATCCGCCTCAACTTGGCTACTAAATAAATACAGTAACTTCGTGGGCTGAAAACGATTGATTCGCAGTCCCTCATTACAACACAGGTATCGGGAGCGTAGAACGCTTGCATGCTTGACCCTTGGTATGAACACGACCTGTTTGCAAGACACTGTAACCATACAAACGACCATTTGTGTCGCCTCGTTACTACTTGCCTTAAGTATCGCTGGAGATATAACCGCAAAATCCTTAACCTTACCTTCGAGTACACCTTAATTTAAATATTGGGTCAACCATTGCAAGCGAACAAGGTTGAGAGCCGAATGGATTCGCTTATACGTGTTGACTTCGCTCGGACTGGTCGGTTAAGCAACGTTCTCCAGCACTGAGGTTTATGCGACAGACCAAAAATGTAGGGATTCATTTTCTCTAGTTCAATCACTTTAGGAGCGGGATATTCATGAGGTTGGCTGGCATCGATTTAGCCTGGCACAATGCCAAGAATCCATCTGCTGTGGCCATCGCCTTGCTGCGTCACAAGACTCTGACTGTTGAGGCGATAGCACCCAGCCTGGAAGGACCCAGCGGGGTCGCGGATTATCTGATATCGTTGCCTGATATTTTCGGTATTTCAATTGACGCACCCCTCATTATTAACAACACTACCGGCCAGCGCCCTTGCGAAAGATTATTGAGTGTTGACTACGGTTCACGACATGCATCTTGTCATACTTCAAACCTGACGCTTTATCCTCACCCATCCAGCGTTGCATTTTCAGAACAACTTAAGGTGAACGGCTACGAGCATCTTGGTAGATCGAAATGGCAGTTGGAATGCTATCCGCATCCAGCCATCATTGAATGCTTTAATCTGCCCATGCGACTGAAATATAAGAAGGGAAGCGTGGTTGATAAAAAGCGTGGTCAAATTGAATTAGCGGGCCTGATCAAGCGGCTAGCTCAGTCTTCGGTTTTGAAGTTTATCATCCCCAACACGATGAGTTTTTTCCTGAATGAAGAGCACATTCATTCACTCAGTGGTCGCGCCCTTAAAGAAAACGAAGACGCACTTGACGCTCTGATCTGCGTGTATATTGCTGGGTTATTCCAATTGTCAGTGGCTGGCACACTCTATGGAGACACAGACAGTGGGTATATTTGGGTACCCCAAGTTTGCTGTATTTGATGTTAGAACAACCCGTACCTGAGTAATGGTACTACGGTAGTGTTCAGCAAACCATTCACATCTTTAGAAACCGATTCGGCATTTCTTACCTGGCTTCAGTTCGCACTCCCTTAATAACCTGAGTAACATCTCATCTGTGTTTTTGATCGGGTTGAACTTTGCCTGCCTGATGACTGCCGCCAAATCACCCGGCGTCAGTAGTTCAAGTGCCTTTAAGGATCTATCTTCCATAGCTGATGGTTCAGGTAGCTTTAATTGACTGGCACCATAACGGATCAATCGTTCAATCTGAATGGCTGTTAAAGCCTTAAACTCCAGTTTCAAGTCAAACCGCCGCATGGCGGCACTGTCGAGCTGGTGCAGGCGGTTGGTGGTTGCTATGAAGAGCCCTTCAAAGGTTTCCATTTGCACGAGAAACTCATTAACGGCGGTAAACTCCCAACTGCGCACGGCGGACTCACGGCCGTAGAGGAAGCTGTCGACCTCATCGATCAGCAGTAAAGCGCCTTCCTCTTGTGCCTGCTCAAATGCCCTGGCCAGGTTTTGCTCGGTTTCGCCTACATAGGGCGAGATCAGGTCAGATGCTTTTTTCACGGTCAGTGGCATTTCCAGTTGATCGGCCAGCCAGCGGGCCAGCTGTGTTTTACCGGTGCCTGCGGGGCCGCAGAAGCACAGCCTGCCTTGTGGGCTTTCGCGCAGGCCGGCCAATAGTTCGGTTACCCTGGGTTCCGTATTAACCAGTTCCGGGTCGTAGGCTTCGTTGGACTCCGGCCGGCACTGGCGTTTGGCTTTGGTATGCCCTTGTGCATTCAGGGTATTCAGTATCAGGGGTTTGATGTACTCAGGCTGTTCTGTCAGCCCACTGTGTTGTATAACCCTGGCGGCCCGGTCCAGCACGGCGGGTGCCAGCCGTTCAATTTGCGATAGCTGCTTGATCAGCGGGTCCGGCACCCAGGCGCCCACCTGTTTTCTGGCAATGTGCAGGCGCTGATGTCTGGGCGGTGTATCCATGGGTATCACGATATCGAAGCGGCGTATAAAGGCGGGTTCGATTTGCTCGTGAAAGTTCACGATCCAGATGGTCGGGATCGAGTTGGTTTCCAGCATGGGGACAAGCTGGGTTTTCTGAGCCAGGGCGTCCACTCTTCTGCCAAACGGCAATTCCTGCTCAAAAACGTGATCGGCTTCGTCCAGCAATAACCAGGTTGATCCGGGCTTGAGCAGTGCCTGAGCCGACTGGTACAAACTCATTCTCTGGCTATAGCCTCTGTTGCCGCCCAGTTGTGGTTGAAAGTCGGGCTCCATCAGGCGTATGCCGAAGTGCTGTGCCAGGGCTCTGGCGAGCTGCGTTTTGCCAGTGCCAGGCTCGCCATGCAACAGGATGTTGATGCCTGCTCTGGGGTGTTTCAGTTGAGCGTTCAAATAGGCCTTTAGCACGACCAGAGCTTCACCCAGGTGTTCAAAGTCGGCCATGTCCAGCTCTGGCTTTTTGACATCGCGCAGCAGAAACTGAAACCAGCGATCCTCGTCCACCTCCTCTGTGACAAGGTATTCCGCCAACTTGTTATGGGGCAATGCCAGGTCATTGATCTGGTTCATGGCACTCATGCTGTCTCTCTGCCCAATCAGGCCCGACTGGCACAGTCGGCTATCGGGCGAAAGTGCGTTGGAGACCTCAGCGTAAGGCAGCTTCAGCATGAGTGCGATCGCTTGTGCCGTATAGCGCGGTGTCGGCCGGCTGGCAATGTCATCCACCAGCGTCAACTCAGGGTGCAGGTCGCCAACGACAACGAACAAGAGCAAGGCGCGCTCGGTTTTGTCGAGGTCCAATAGCCGAGCCAACTGGTCGAGATTCCGCTGCAATCGGTCTGGCACAGGTATCGCATGCGCTTCCCGTTCGAGCCGCAGGGCTCTTAACTTTTGCATGAGCTCCCTCGGCTCAAGCTCTTCGTCTTCTTCAGTGAAGTCGAGGAAATCAAGGATGTCCTCATTAAAGAAACCACGCTTCAAAAACGTCTTGCGGGCCTGCCGGTCTTGCGTCAGGTACCGAAGCACCCAGAGTTGCGCCAATGCCAGAGTCGGCAAGTTCGATGAGCAGAGGTTCAAGGGCGTGGCTACGGTCATTGGTTGCTCTCCGTTACAGCGGATGGGTCAGACTGGCCGGCGTTACGACAGTGTGTGGCGCCTGAAAACAGAAGGTACTCTGAGGATATGGGTCGCTTTTCAAACGTTGTGTTCAGGAAAACAGGCTTTGGCCATTCACCGTCAGGGTTGCTTTGTCAGGCACTTCGCTGGTCCGCTCGCCAATCAGTTCGGCATGTATCGAAAACACCAGTGCGGATGAGGCTGCATGGTAGTAGAGGTATTGTTGCACCTGTCCCCAGATACCCGCATCACCTGCTGTTTTTTGTTGATGGGTGTGGATGCGTTGCTTGACGGCAGAAAGCTGTGTTGCCAATGGCAACAAGGCGTGTTGCTTTGAAAAATACAGGTGACGATGTTGTTCGCAGGCCGCCAATGCAAAAATTGGCTGATTCTGGCGCTTGAACCCGGTGTCCAGCCACAGGTAGGGCTGGAATGCATCGCGCTCCTCCTTCAGTTGTAGCTGGATACGGTTAATTTCCAGATCCACCAGCCATTTCTCAAAATTCAGTGCCTGCCCCAGCACACGCAGGAAGTCCGCCCCGTTGTGGCGAAAGTCGTAATGGCTGTCCTCCAGCCCCAGGCACGGACTTTCGAGCACTTTGTGCACGCGAGCCCAGGCACGATCATCACTGGCGGCATAGCCCATGCGTGGCAGCAGCGTTGCCTGGGTTTCTGTTGAGGCGGCAATCAGCAAAGGGTTTCTGAGAAAGTCAGTCATGGTCGTTCTCCGCGCTGGTGACTTTTTCCAGAATAACCAGCCAAACGACAAGATGTGTCGCATTAACAAGTATGCTTGAATTTTCTGCTTTGACCTGTGCTCTTAATCGGTATAGGTTAATTTAAAGGCCAAATCAGTGGCCTGTTGTATTCGACTATCAGGGAGGCAAGGTTCGCCATGCCGAAGTTTGACGCGCTAAAAGCCCGCCAGCGGCTGGAACGGAAGCATTATCCAGAGGCGCTGACCCTCCGCGTTCATCGGGCTCTGAGTTGGCTGAACCGGGCAGAACAATGCAGCGATGACGCCGATGGCCAGTTCATCTTCCTGTGGATTGCCTTCAATGCCGCTTACGCCAATGAAACCGGTGAAATACGCATAGCAGAAGGCAAGCGATTCAGTCAGTTTCTGAACCGTCTGGTTGAACTGGATAGCGAAAACAAACTGGCGGCAATTGTATGGCAACAATACCCCAGTGCCATTCGGGTGCTGTTGAACAACCCCTATGTGTTTCAGCCCTTCTGGGATAACCAGAACGGTGTTGAAGGTGCCGAAGATTGGCAAGCACAATTCAATCGAGCCAATACGGCCGCCAACACCTCCCTTGCTCAAAAGAACACCGGAGCAGCGCTCAGCATCGTGTTCAGTCGGCTCTATACTCTGAGAAATCAGCTGATTCACGGCGGGGCCACCTGGAACGGTAGTGTGAACCGTCATCAGATTCGCGACGGCAATAACATCCTGGGCGATGTTGTTCCAGCCGTTATAGAAATCATGATGGACAATGCAGCAGCGCACTGGGGTGAAGCGTGCTACCCCGTGGTGAAGGAGTAACCATGCCCAGGCAGTCTGATACCTTGTTACGCACACTGACATTGCTGCAATTGCTACCTCGTTCACCATCCAGTATCTCGACCAGCGACTTGCAACAAAAGCTCAAGGACCGGGGTTTTGAGATTACACTGAGGTCACTGCAACGTGATCTGAACAAACTGTCGGCCCAATTCCCTCTGCTATGTGAGGATACCCAGAAACCCCACCTGTGGAGTTTTGACCGCAGCTATAACCGAACCTTACCTGGTATGGACATTAACCAGGCGCTGACCTGGGTTATGGCTGAGCAATACCTGGAAGCTTTAATGCCAGCAGCTGTGCTGGATAGTCTGACCCCCCAGTTCGACGAAGCGCATAAACAACTCGATAGTGTTCAGGCTAATGGCCATGGCAAGTGGCAACACAAAGTACGTATATTGCCGCAACATCAAAACCTGTTGCCGGCAGAAGCTGACCCGGATATATGGCGAGCAATAAGTGAGGCACTACTGCACCATAAAGCCATTGATGTGGCTTACCTCACACGGTATGGTGACGAGCCAAAACTATACTGCATTCACCCCCAGGCCATGGTTCATCGGCACAACGTCAGCTATGTATTAGCTACTGTGAAAGACTATAATGACATTCGGCAGTTCGCTCTGCATCGATTCACTGCAGTCAAAACAAGCTTGGCAGACTATCGTAAATTGGAAGACTTCAGCGTTGATGAATACATTGGACAAGGCGGCTTTGGTTATGTGCAGAGCAACAGGGAATACACTCTGAAGGCACAGATCAGTGCCGAGCTCTTTATTCGCTTGCAGGAGACGCCGTTAAACAGAAGCCAGCAACTTGAACCACCGGATGAAAGTGGCTGGGGGCGATTGACAACTACCGTTAAGGATGAACAGGCTATCCTTTGGTGGTTACAGAGCATGGGAGCCGCTATACGGGTGGAGGAGCCAGCTGAATACCGGGAAGAACTTGTTAGGCAGGCGGCTGAGTTGGTGAAATGGCATGCAAAATTTAGTCATCACTAATTTAGATTTTGATAGCAATAACTTGTGCAGATTCAGAGATCCACTAAATTTCTATCAAAAACAATATCTATTGGCCTGAGCTGATCAAGAAGAGCGCCTGAGTAAAACTCATACTCATCTTCAAATGCAGAATAAAGAATTTCATTTGCCATGCCTTTAGCTGCAGCCTCCATGCGATTAATATCCTCCATGAGTATTCTCTCTAGCTCCGGTCGGTTTCTATATTCGTCAAACTTCAATATTCCATACTCTGTAGCACCCAGAGAAACCGTCCAAATTCCAGCTGCACACAGCCATGCACCTGGTCCACAGGCAGCTGCAGCCGGTGTAATACTTGCGGTAGCCGTTCGAGTTGCAGCTCTTGCCGCTGCTCGTTGAATTACAGCACGAGTTGCCGTCGCTACTACTGTACTGGCAGCTACTGAAAACCCTGCTTGATACATTAAAGTGTGGTCAGTGATTGCAGCTTCATATTGCCCTTCATAGCCTTGAATGCTGTTAATCGATACCAGAGGTGAAATAGTCGTTTCGGATACCTTGAATGGATCTAGCCTGCCTAATAATTCTGAAATTGCTGACTCCATTGCTTCTTGATTTCTATCTAGTGATTTCTCTCTGATTTCAATATTTAATTGATTCGTAACAGCCTCCCACTCCTTTTCCGGAAACAATCGTTCATTTATTCCCTCTAAAACAAATGACTCAACATCTGATCTAATAATTACACGTCCTATACGAGTAATTCTTGACCAGCTTGAATAGTACCAGTCTGCAGCATTATCTACGTTTGCTCGAGGAAGCTCAAATATCTCTGAAACCCTATCATCTAATGACCCATTTAAATCCACTATTGTATTTTTGAAATAATTATCTCTATTGTCTATCATTGCTTGTTTAGCAGATTTCCATGTGTTCGCCCTTAAATAGTAAATATCGTCTTCAATCCCAATATATCTTTTAGGGGCGTATGCAAAATAGACAATCAAAAACATTATACTGACTATAATTAGGCATAAAACTAAACTTATAGGCTCAATTTTAATTGATGCATAAGATATTTTAAATTTCATTACTGCCTCTCTCAGTCGCCTTGATGCCTCTTGCTGCAAACAACCACTCGATAAACTGATACAGCAGCATAAGGGGCCACACCACTAGCCAATGATAAAAAAGCGCTATTATCCAACTAAGAAACCTAATTGGTAATGAACCCGTCATCTCACTCGAGTAACTTACTAACCAAAGGAAAAAAGTATCGATCAGAATTTGGAACTCCATAACAATATTAAGTAATAAACTTTGACTATAAACACTCATAGTCCGATTCGTATAACTTTCCGCAAAAGACAAACCCCTCAAATCATCCACATGAGAATACATGCTTGCCAGGACCAGCAAGAGCATGAGAAAAATACCTGTTAAAAATACCTGAATCTTTGTACGAATGGCCACCTGAAAGTCACGTTTTACATGAGTATTTATTAATGGCCCTACTATAATCCCAACAGTCAACCATATAAAAGGAGAGGACATCAATATTATCCAGTATAAAAAACCATCTATTAGTATAGACCCCGCCACTAAGTTTATGGCCAACACAATTGCAAATAGCCCTTTGATTATAAGTAAAAAAAACCCTCCTAAAAATCTATTATATAATGCACTGTTATCATTTACATATGCTAGGTAAAATGCTTGCCTTTTTAGCCTTCCTTGCCAGAAAAGCAAAACAGCCAATGGAGCGGAAAATAATAAAAATATAACTATGAAAGCTGCATTATGAATTCTATAGCCTTGGTCTTTCACTACTAACAATATGAGTATAACTACCAACATTGATAAAAGCCGAAAAAGGCTTACTTTTGACATTGACCTAAAGGACTTTTCATTTTGGCTCATATTTCTTATCGTCCATACTTATGCCCTTCCAATATAATCCCCTTAAATTTAAAACTAGATAAATGAATCAACTGGAGAAGACCATTATCGTATAATATTGTGTTTTTGAAAATTATACCAAGTTACTTTATAACACTATCTTTAAAGCCAAGAAAGTATAAATAAGTACTATTATGATAAAATTTTATGCGACATTTTACGTCGTTACTGTAAAATATTGGCTCTTAACTGCCTAGCAAGCAAAATATTTCCATTTTTAGTTGAATTAACAGCTAGTTTTAGATAATTGTATCAATTAATGGGATGCTTCAAGACTTCAACAAAATCTAGTATCGACAACAACCAAGAGATCAGCGACGTATGAATGAGCCAGCTTTTGATGAGGTCACTAAGAAAATCAAGAAGTTAAGCGCAGCCATAGAACACTTATATTTAGACATGGATAGGGGAACCGAAGCTAAGCTCTTGTGTCATGATGCTCTAGAAGATTGCGAAAATGCCAAAGATCGACTGGGCATATCTAAGCCGATTATCGCAATCATCGGAGAAAAAAATTCTGGAAAATCGGCATTTTGTCAATCCTTCATAATCGACTCTAATAAAAAGGAGCAAATTAAATCTGGGTTAGGCAACGGGAATGCAACCGTCAAAGTGCAATGGATAGGAGCAGAGAAGCCCAAGAAGCTTAACGTTAATCATGAAGTATGGAATTATGTCAACTCAGATGAACTTAAAAACCTGGGCAAGGAATATGTCCTTGTTGATGTACCAGGCTTTAATGACATCAGCGACGAAGCACAAATTGCCGCAAAGTCTATATTGAAATATGTCTCTGTTGTAATTTTAATGGCTAACTGGGATAGCGGGCTTGAATTGGACTCTGTAAGCCACTACCTAAGGCTTGCACAGGGAGCTTATATAATTCCTTTTATAAATGATGCTCAAATCATTAGCAGACCAAAATCGGAAGGTCAGGATGAAATATTGCGCTACAAAAACCGTCTAAATAAATTGCTAGGTGAGAAAAATGTTGCCAATCCTGTTTACGTTGGCAAATGGACAGCAATGCCCTCAGATAAACAGAATGAAGCGAAAGAAAAAGCCGAAGAAGCTTTTGAAGTAGCATTAAGGTCTGCAATTCAAAACTATCCAATAACTGGTCATGCAGTCTACTTCAGGCGCTATGAACAATTAAAAGCTAGTTTAGAAAGCTTACTGCATGACGAAATTAATAATGTTTCCAACGCGTATAATGTTCTCTTGGAAGAAGAACGTAACACAGTATCTGAACTCGCTAAAGCGCTTACAGGTAAGCAGCAACATTTTGAAAAAGGCTTGAGGATAAGGCTTTTAACCGCTGTCGCTGATAACTGCAGCAGAAAATACTTTCCCTTTAAATCTTTTTTAAATATTTTAGCAATAACATCTGGCGCTTGGGGTCGTTTAACTATGACATTGGCTGGCAGCATACCATCATTGGCAATGGTAATTTTCCAGACCGGAAAGAATATTAAATCGTTAACAAGTATTAAAAAAGACCTTAGAGTTAGTCTTTCTGAACTTATGGACTCAACCTTGAAAACCAGATTATCCGAGGGAAATATTAATTTCTTCAAGCGAGTACACAAACAATCTTTAGATGAGAAAATCAGATTAGATACTGATACAATAACTATCATCAATGCGTCGGATATTTATGATATCGAATTAACCGTAAATTCCATGATAGAGGACAATATAAGCAAGAACCTTGATAAAATGGTCTCTCTAAACGTAATTGCAATTGCCGCTATGGCCGTTTGGATTTTCTTAGCAATAGGCCCTGTTATATCCATATATGGAAGCTATATTGCAGCAAACATTAGCTCCATATCAAGTCTTGGTAGTAATGCAATGAACTTTCCGAACCCTGGCTTTTCGACTATACTATTTTCTATAATATTAATTTTCTTTCCCGTTCTACTGTTGGCTATGATGGCTTTGGGGATCACAGTTAATAGAAAACTCATAAAAACTATTACATATGACGTAACCAATGGTATAGAAAGTTATTTTACTAATACTATAAATTCTTCAATTAGAACTTCAGACAATCAGATTCTCGTTTTACGACGTAATGTATCGCTCATATTGAATGAACTCACCGTTGATAAAACCAAACATAAGGGGTCTATATAAAGTGGTGTCAGTCAACAGTGCTACTGTAGTTGCCCCCGCTAAACCGGACACCACCTCATTCATTTGATACAAGGTCAGCCCGATACTCCCAGGGCGACTTCATCCTCAGCCCTTTATGTGGATGGCTTCGATTATAGTCTTCTATCCACTCTGGTAGCTTCGCCATCACCGTGGCTGCATCGGGAAGATCGTTCAGGTAAACATAGTCTCGCTTGAACGTCTTAACGAATGCCTCTGCCATGCCGTTACTCTGAGGGCT
>JAIUMG010000005.1 GCA_022565655.1 Alkalimonas sp. | reverse complement strand
CTTGCATCGCCTGGCTGTCTTCGAATTCCAGCAACTGAGCATCGGTGGTATGGCCAAAGCTGGGTGCCAGGATGACCTGAGGAAAGCTTTGCTTATAGCTGTTGTAACTGGTGACGGCGTCATTAAAAGCCTGGCGGGCAAAGGCCACCCGGTTTTCAGTGCTGGTCAGCTCTTCAGACACCTGCATCATATTCTGGTTGGCTTTTAAATCCGGGTAGGCTTCCATCACCACATTTAAACGACTCATGGCACCTTGCAGTGCAGACTCCGCCCCAGCCAGTTGGCTCATGGCTGCGGGATCGCCAGGGTTATTGGCCGCAACTTTCAGGCCTGCTGATGCTGCATTACGGGCATTGATCACAGCCTCCAAGGTATCGCGCTCATGCGCCATGTAAGCTTTGGCAGTTTCTACCAGATTGGGGATCAGATCATAACGTCGCTTGAGTTGCACTTCAATCTGAGCAAAGGCATTTTGGTAGCGATTCTTTAGTTTGACCAGGGTATTGAAGATACTGATCACAAAGAAGACAAGAATCAGTATGACAGCAAGCACAATCAGAGTGGTCATGATTTTTCCTTATTTGACTAGTGGCAAAGGGCATTACCTGTGTAGTGTTAACTTTAGTTTAATCGTTTGTCCAGCCATACCTGATAAAAAGTGATAAATATACGATATTTTGATGTGTTAGCGCAGTTCTATCCGTTTTGTTGATGGAACCAAAGCAAGCTGAAAATGGTATACTGCAGCTCTATGTATGATGAAGGAAGAATTATGACTGAGTTTAAACATATTTCAGTAACTGAAACCGCAGATCGGTTGGCCAGACAGGAGGTGGTGATTGCGGATATCCGTGATGAACAAAGCTTTGCTAGCGCGCATATTGATGGAGCCTACCATTTGACGTCCACTCGTCTAGCTGACTTTATGCAGCAGCATGATTTTGATGCGCCAGTGGTGGTGGTGTGCTATCACGGCAACTCCAGCCAGGGGGCCGCGCAGTATCTGGTGCAACAAGGCTTTGATGAGGTGTACAGCATGGATGGCGGCATGGCCGTCTGGCAACAAACACATCCCGTTATTAGTGGTACTGATGAATAAAATTGGTGAATTAAACTCGGTACGCGCGGCGATGATTTTTGCCGATTATTGTGTAACCAAAGGCTGGCCAGTACAAGCCGTGCCAGAAACGAGCGCGCCCGGGCAGGCAGAGCTGGCAAGCCTGTATGTTGAGCCGGATGTGGAAGCAGATGTTGCTGCTGCATTGCAGCAGTTTTTGCAAGAGCCTGATCACCCACGCTATCGCTCGGCCGCCTGGCAACGTAGCCAGGTTGTTGCCAAAGGGCAGGGGCTAAGTGTATTTAGTGGCTTGGATATCCGCGCTTTTTCGGGCGTGGTCACCGTGCTGGTACTGTTGCTCTGCTTGTTGGTGTACGCTTGGCAACAGCTGGCACCTCAAGTGGCATTCAATTGGCTGGGCAGTTTCACTCAACCCGAATCAATCAGTCTTTTCCAGAGCTGGCGCTGGTTCACGCCGGCAGTTTTGCATTTTTCGCTGATGCATCTGGTATTTAATTTGATGTGGTGGTGGTTTTTGGCCGGGCAGTTCGAACGTGTGTTGGGGCGCTGGCAGCTGGTTTCCTTCACTCTGAGTTGTGCTTTAATTTCCAACTTGGCGCAGTACCTGCTGGTGGGGCCCTATTTTGGTGGCTTGTCCGGCGTGGTGTATGCCTTGTTTGGTTACTTCTGGTGGGCTGGGCGGCTTAACCCATCCCAAGGGCTGCAATTGAGCCCCGGTCTGGTTGGTTTTATGTTGATATGGATGCTATTGGGCTTTTTTGATGTGCTGTGGATCCAAATGGCGAACTGGGCGCATCTGTTTGGGTTGCTAGCTGGCTGCAGTTGGGCTTGGTTGTTACGACACAAGCAGCCAGTGGCCGGTTAACTGCAGCAGCTATTGATACAGATACTTGGTAAAGAGAAGATCGCGCAGCATCTTCTCACCGGTTTCTCGCTCCAGAATTTGCTGCAATTCCTGCAGGATAGTCTGACGGATTTCTTCCCGGCCGGTTAATGATTTGATTTTATCTTCGTGCTGCTGATTAAAAATACGGATAATGGTATTGAGGATCAACGGCTCATGATGCTCGATATCAGGTAGGTATTTGCGATCAGCGACCATCAATTCGACCGTGACACGGATATACCCCAGTGAACGGCGGCCCGAGGTGACGTAATTGGTGACAATATCCGGATCGAAGCCATAATAGACAATATCCTGCTCACTTTGCCGAGCCTGACTTGGCGGCGCATACAGTGTGGTTAACAGCAAAGCCATTAACAGACTGGTAGATATCAGGGCACGTAACATCATAAAAGAGAGTTCCTTTACCAACAAACGCTTCAGGTGGTTATGGGTTGAGCTGTTTCTAATGATCATAGCAGTTAATAGCGCTAGCGAGTAGCTAAACGAGCTCACTTGGTTATCGGCAGCACAAGCAAAAGCTGAAATTTAGCAGTGAACTTGCTATGATGCGGCGGTTTTTAATCAGATACCACAACCATGCCGATACAGACCGCAGATTACTTACTTCAGGCCGACTGGCTCACTCCGGATCAACTTACCCTTGCCGCGGGGATCAGCTCATGGCTGCTGGAGACCGACTCGTTAACCGCTCGCTTGAAAAGCAAAAGCAAGCATTTTCAGGTGCAGCTGCTAAGCGAGACTGAATACGCATTACCAACGCGATTACGGCCTGAGCTGGCAGGGGCTGAACGGGCGGTATTGCGTGAAGTCATTCTACGCTGCAATCAACAGCCTATGGTGTATGCTCAGAGCTGGTTGCCTTTGGCAACCTTGCAGGCTATTTCGCCGTTAGCCGAGCTTGGAGAGCAACCGCTGGGGGAGTTTATTTTTCGTCACCCGGCCTTGCAGCGAGGCCCAATCGAGCTGGCTCGGCTAGATAGTCAGCGTCTAGGCCTAAAAGCTGAATGCCCGAGAGCTAGCATTTGGGCTCGACGTTCGGTGTTTATGCTGGATCAACATCCGTTGCAGGTGGTCGAGGCGTTTTTACCTGAGGTCTATCAGCTATGAACTGGCAGCTGAAGGCTAACCATTGGCCCTATTACCGGCAACTGATGCGGCTGGATAAACCGATCGGTATTTACCTGTTGCTGTGGCCCACCTGGTGGGCATTGTGGCTGGCAGCAGAAGGGATCCCGCCCTGGTCAATATGGTTGGTGTTTACCCTCGGTGTGGTGTTAATGCGTTCAGCAGGCTGCGTCATCAATGATTTTGCCGATCGCCATTTAGATGGCTCCGTCAGCCGGACCAGGCAACGCCCGCTGGCGGCAGGGCATGTTTCGGCCACTGAAGCACTGCAGCTCTTTGCTGTGTTGATTGCTCTGGCAGCTACTTTATTGCTATGGCTTAACTGGCAAACGGTGCTGCTGTCTTTTGGTGCGGTTGCTTTGGCGGCCTGTTATCCCTTTATGAAACGCTATACTCACCTACCGCAGGTGGTGTTGGGCGCGGCATTTAGCTGGGGCATGCCGATGGCGTTTATGGCCATTCAGCTGCAGCTGCCGGCTATGGTCTGGTGGTTGTATCTAGCGAATTTATGCTGGACCGTGGCCTACGATACTTATTATGCCATGGTGGATCAGCCGGATGATGAAAAAATTGGTATTAAGTCTACGGCAATCTTATTCGGTAGGTATGGTTTTGTGGTGATACTGAGCCTGCAGGCCATCACCTTAATGCTGTTAGGCTATGTGGGTTACCTGGCTTCGCTGGGCTGGATCTTTGCGCTGGCTCTGCTGCTGAGTGCGGTGTTATTTGCTTATCAATACCGACTGGCCAGGCGTAGCCGTCAGCACTGCTTTCAGGCGTTTTTACACAATCACTATGTCGGCCTGGTGGTATTTCTTGGCATGGCACTGGATTACGCGGTAAAGAGTGCCGGGGCATAAAACTGCGTATTAGGGCAAGCCCTAGAATAGCGGCGGGTCCTGGCGGAACCAACCTGCGATGCTGTACCGGTGCTGAGCCGTGGGTTTTACTTCATGCGGGAAACGGCTGCTTTCAAACAGGATCAGGGTGCCGGCCCGTGGTGGTAAAACCAGGTAAGGCTGATGCTGGGCATCGTACACCACCAGCTCACCACCTTGCTCTACATCGTTCAGATAACACACACTGGTGACCCGGCGACTGGCCTGGTCGGAAAATGCATCCAGATGGGTGCGATAAAAATCCCCTGGCTGATAATGCGCAAAATGGCATTCATAACCGGTTAAACCCAGGAAAAAGTGCCGGTTGAACTGAGCCAGAATCGCATTGAGCTGCTGCATATATAGTTGCTGGGCAATGCTGTTACCTTCGAGCCAGCACGTTTTATCACGGCGAATATCATGAGCAAGTTGCAATGTTGCGGCGCGGCCGATGGCTGCCGGTTGAAGCCTGGCCTGGTGTTGTATTTCCTGGTGTAAGCTAGATACCAAATCAGCCGGTAAAAATTGCGGCAACACCACCAGACCATGCTGTTCAAACTCTGCAAGCCATAAAGGTTGTGTGCCCTCATTCTCGGGCAAGAGCGTCACCTGGGCTGTATCCATGGTCAGTGATCCAGTATAGAAAAGAGCGCTGTTATACGTCGGTGGCTGTGTGCTGTCTAACAAGTTAAATTACTGCTGAAGATAAAGATTTTTTCTGGTTACGGTGTTGGGCTAAATTCTGGCTTGCTACGTATGCACAAGAAACGGGAGAACCTACTATGCGCATAACAGGATTAATAGTGGCCATGATTTTGCTCGCTGGCTGCAGTCGTTCAGTGATGGATTATCAGGCGGAGCAACCGCAATTGCTGCTGAATGAGTTTTTTGTTGGCAGTGGCCGGGCCTATGGAGTGTTGCAAGATTGGCGTGGTCGGCAGACTTTACGTTTTAGTGCCGATTTATGTGGCGAGTGGCAGGGATCGCAAGGCGACTTGTACGAAGTATTTTACTTCAGTGATGGCCGGGTGGAGTATCGTCACTGGCAACTGCAATTGCACGCCGATGGCAGAGTCAGTGGCACTGCGCATGATGTGGTGGGCGAGGCCAGTGGTCAATTAGCCGGCAATGCACTTTACTGGGAATACAGCTTACGGATCCCATATCAGGGCCGTGAGCTGGATGTGCGGGTAAAAGACTGGATGTACCTGGTCAGTGACGATCAAATTATTAATCGTACCAGCATGCACAAGTTTGGCATCAAAGTGGCTGATCTGACGCTGTCGCTGCAGCAGCGTGATACTTCTGCTGATTGTGGGCCATTAAAGCAGCAACTGCAGGAGCTGGCGGCACAAGGGTGAATGACTCCTGAGTACTCTTTCACTCTTTGCGGTCTTGCATCGACTCGAGCTCGATATTGATGGCATCGCAGGAGATCTGAATTTCGTATAGCGATACAGCCAGGCTTAGCAGTAAGCTAATCAAGCTGGCCGCAAAGCTTAGCTGGCCCGCTAGCTCCCATTGCATAAATAAACAAAACATCGACAAGGTACATAACAGGAAGCTAAGTACCCCATAGGCTTGCATCGAGCGAATTAAACCAATTCTCTTTTTTAAATTCGCAATCTGCCGGATCACCAGCTCACGAACCTGCTTACCTTCCCGCTCATTTAATTCACGGATTAATTGTGCCAGCACTAGAAACCGGTTGGTGTAGGCCAGTAACAGCAGTGAAATGGCCGGAAACAATAGAGCGGGTGTGGTTAAACTCATCATGACGGAGATCCTTTCAGTTGTGCTGGTCATGGCTGCACGGTTTTGATTCGCTTATTCTGCGCTAAACTATTACACTAAGTCGGATTTAACATGAAAAGTCAATCTTTCTGTATCCGTGTTTTATAGCCTGTGCTGTCAGAACACCATCAGGGGCGAAGTGGTTAAATATGGCAACAAACAATAAAAAAGAAGAGGCAGTAGCGCCTGAGCAACTGACCCACTCCATGAAAGAACAACTGACCAGCTTGCTTGCTGGTTTTACTGAACAACTGGTTGAGCAACAACAAAGTCAATGGCAAAGCATGAGTCAGCAGCTGATTACTGCCAACCAGAAACAATGGCAACAACGACTGATAGAGCAAGAGCAAGCGTATCAAAAGTTGTTTAAAGACTGGCAGCAAGCAAAACAGCAGCTGGACATGGCCATTCCATCCGATCCTGAGCAATTGGAAAGTCTGAAAAAGTCGCAGCAGCAACTGGATCAGGCAATTCAGCAAAAAAAACAGCAGGACACTGAATTCAAAGAGCTTCAGCAACAGCATCAACAACTGCAGGATGATTTCAAACAGTTGCAGGACAAAGTGCAGCAAGCTAACCAAACGGACACAGACCAGCAAAGCAAAGCGGTAGCTGAGTTGCATAAAGAGATGGACCAGTTAAAGCATCAGCTGGCGGCAGATCAAGCTCAACTGACCCATTATAAAGATGACCTGAAAGCCAGCCGACAACAACAAGCCGAGCAGAAAAAGCTACGTCAGGAGGCTGAAACGAAGCTGGAAGCCCTGGAACAGCAACTGCAAAAGCAGCAGCAACAAGACAGTTCTGAGCTGACCCGGTTGCAGCAAGACAACAAAAAACTGCAAGCCTCGGTCAAGCCATTAAAGCAGGAGCTGCAGCAGGCGCAAAAAGAACAGCAACAGCTTAAGAAGCAACAGCAGCAAGATGAGCAGAAGTTGAAACGGCTCACGGCTGAGAATGAGAGCTTGCAGCAGCAATTGCAACCAGTGCAGCAGCAACTGACAGAGCTACAGCAAGAGTTCAGCGAGTTGCAGCAAACCCATAGTGAGTTAACACAGCAGTTGGCTGATCAGAGCGTGGCACAAAAAGAAAAGCTGCAAGCGTTAGCTAAAGTGCAGCAGGAGCTGCAAAGTCTGAAGTCGGAGCATCAGCAACAGGCTGAAGCCCTGCAACAGTCGGAAGCGGATAAGGCGGCTTTGCAACAAGCTCAAAGCAAGGCCGAGCAGCAACTGGCTGACCTGCAACCCCAGCTGAAAGAGCTGCTTCAGCAGCAAGAGCAAAGCCGTGCTGAGTTGACGGAGCTAGAAGCGCTGCGCCAGCGCCATGATAAAGTCAAAGCACAGCTGGAACACGCGCAAAAACGCCAGCAAGCGGCTGAAGAAAAACAATTGCAGGAGGCCGATGCGTCCCGAGAAACCATCCGGGAGTTGCGCCAACAATTGCAGCAACTGCAGCAAGAGCAGCAAGAGCAAGTCAGTACCCTGGAAGAGCAGTTGATGGAGTTTAAGTTGAAGTTTGAATATGCGCAAAAACAACTGCAACAGAGTTAAGCAAACTTATGAATGAGCCGGACTGGCAACTGGTGTATCATGCCGCCTCTGAATTTGAAGCGGCTTTGTTGGTTGGCTTATTGGCCAGTTATCGCATAGAAGCACGTTATCAGGGCCAGATGCTCCTCGGGGCGGTCGGCGAGCTGCCTCCTACCGATATTCAGGTTGGCCTTTGGGTGGCTCCGCGCCATGCGGAACAGGCTGAGCGTATCTTGCAACAGGCACAACAGCAGGATGGTGCTGACTGGCAATGCCAGTGTGGTGAAGACAATGCCGCAGGGTTCGAGTTGTGCTGGGCCTGTGGCCGGGATAAAGATGAAAGCAAATAATTTTCAACGATTACGAGAGCTTGGGTTTTATCAGCAAGCAGCTGTGGCCGCGACGCTGATGGAACGGATGCTGCCAAACTATCAATTATTCAGCGAAGTGATGAAGTATGGCGATGCTGCCTTACTGCGCCATACGCTGGATTTAGTCTGGGAGTGGTTGTCGGTTAAAAAAGCCAAAATTAACTTCCCTCGATTGGCCGATGAGCTGGCGGAAGTGATCCCAGAGCTCAATCATTTTGACTGTTTTGGCGTTTACCCGGCGGTGGATACGGCCACCGCTTTGGATAGCTTGTTAGCTGGTATCAGCAACAAAGATGGAGCCGAGTTTATCAATGTGGCCAAAATCTCCCAGGCTTCGGTGGCGCGTTTAATTGAGCATGAGTCTGCTGAGCTGGATATCACCAGTGAAGCTGAATTAAAGCAACATGTGCGCAGGCATCCACTAATGCAATACGAAATGGATTGCCTGGCTGAGCTGATTGAGATAGTCAGTGGTATTCGCCAGTTTGAGCGGGCAGACGTGAAACAGCTGCAAGCCTGGGTGCAAGAGCAGGGCGTGAGCAACCTGGGTATGGAATTAGCATAAAAGGTGGTATGAATTACTATGAGTACAGATGTCGTTTTTGGCATTCATGCCGTGCAGGCTATTTTGCAACGATCTCCGCAGGACATTCTGGAAGTTTTTGTCGCAAAAGATCGGGATGATAAGCGCATGAACCCGCTGGTGCAGCAACTGCGCCAGCAGGGCATTGCGGTGCAGTTTTGCCATAAAAAGACGCTGGATCAAATGGCTGAAGGCCAGCATCAGGGCATTATTGCCAAGGTTCGTTTGGCCGCTCCGGGGACTGATGCCGATTTAATGGCCTTAGTTGAGCAGCAGGTCGCACCGCTGTTACTGGTGCTGGATGGCGTGACGGACCCACATAATTTAGGCGCCATACTGCGTAGCGCCGATGCAGCCGGGGTGCATGCGGTTGTTGTGCCAAAAGATCGGGCGGCCAAGCTAACCCCGGTGGTGCGTAAAGTGGCTTGCGGGGCTGCTGAAACCGTACCTTTTATTGCGGTCACCAACCTGGCGCGGGCATTACGGCAATTGCAAGAGGCTGGCGTCTGGGTGATTGGTACGGCTGGTGAAACCGAGCAGACCCTGTATCAAACCGAATTAACCGGACCTCTCGCGATTGTATTAGGTGCCGAGGGCGATGGCTTACGCCGCTTAACGCGGGAAACCTGCGATGCGCTGGTAAAAATTCCGATGCAAGGCAGTGTCTCCAGCCTCAATGTCTCGGTGGCTGCGGGTATTTGTTTGTTTGAGGCTATGCGTCAGCGCTTGGCCGGCTAGCGCATGGTTACTGCCTCGACGCCTCATGAAAAGCAGTGCTTGTGATTTAGTCGATTCCTCAGTATAATTCGCGCCCTTCGGCCAACTACTATGTTCCTTGCCTTTATGCAGGCCCGGCCGAGCCTGACTGAGGCTAACTAACCGTAAGGAGCTGCAATGCGTCATTACGAAATTATTATTATGGTCCACCCGGATCAAAGCGAGCAGGTCCCTGGCATGATTGAGCGTTACACTGGCTCGATCACGGATGCTGGTGGTACTGTTCACCGTTTGGAAGATTGGGGTCGTCGTCAACTGGCTTACCCAATTGAAAAACTGCACAAAGCGCATTACGTACTGATGAATGTGGAAGCCCCACAAAACGTGATCGACGAATTGGAAACAACGTTCCGTTTCAACGATGCTGTGCTGCGCAACATGATCATGCGTACCAATGGTGCCGTGGTTGAACCATCACCTATGGCTAAGGTTCGTGAAGAGCGTCGTGAACGTGCTCCGCGTGAGTCTGAGCAACAGGCTGCAGCGTCAGAAGAGTAAGTTGTCATGGACAATCAACTGGTGTGTGCTGGGCAGTTATGCCGTCAGCCCTCGCGCAGTGAGAGTCCGGCCGGTATCCCTCATGTCAGCTTGGTGCTTGAGCACCGTAGCCAGCAGCAGGAAGCCGGGTTGAGTCGTCAGTGTTATGTCCGCATTCAAGTGATATGCAGCGGCGATTTAGCACAACAAACTCAGCATTTAATGTTGGGAGACACCGTGCGGGTGCAGGGCTTTTTAAACCGACACCAGCAACGCAATGGCCAGAGTAAGTTGGTCTTGCACGCCCAACACATTGAACAAATTCGTTAGGAGATCGTGTTATGTCACGTTATTTTCGTCGTCGTAAATTCTGCCGTTTTACTGCAGAAGGCGTTAAAGAGATCGATTACAAAGATATCGCTACTCTGAAAAACTATGTCACTGAAAGTGGCAAAATCGTACCCAGCCGTATTACGGGTACCAGTGCGAAGTATCAACGTCAGCTGGCTCGTGCTATCAAGCGCGCACGCTACCTGTCTTTGCTGCCTTACAGCGATTCACATAGCTGATCGCCTGGTTTAACCGAATACTGAAGAGGGTTCAGAATGAATATTATTCTTTTAGACAAAGTCGCAAACCTGGGTAGCCTGGGTGACCAAGTCGCAGTAAAAGCCGGTTATGCGCGTAACTTCCTGTTCCCACAGGGAAAAGCCGTACCAGCTAACAAAGACAACATCGAAAAGTTCGAGCAGCGTCGTGCTGAACTGGAAGCCAAACTGGCCGCTGATTTAACCGCTGCCAACGAGCGTGCCGAGAAAGTTGCTGCTTTAGCTGAAGTGACTATCGCTTCAAAAGCGGGCGAAGAAGGCAAGCTGTTTGGTTCTATCGGTACTCGCGACATCGCTGATGCTATCACTGAAGCTGGTGTTGCTGTTGCTAAGTCTGAAGTAAAACTGCCACATGGCACTTTACGTGAGACTGGTGAATTCGATATCGACCTGCAGCTGCACGCTGAAGTTATTGCTACCGTGAAACTGGTGGTTGTTGCCGAAGCCTAAGTCGCTTGGTTTGCAAAAACAGGCAGTCTCTTCGCGGAGCTGCCTGTTTTTTTATGGCTAATTTTTTTTCTATCTTGCTTTTTATTCCGTTGTGCTCGGGGTAGGATGGCAGGCTCACTTCATCGTATTTTGGTATTATGCAAAAGCAAAAAGATAAGCAGGTTGCTGCTGTAAAAATGCCCCCGCATTCCATCGAGGCTGAACAGTCGGTGCTGGGTGGCTTGATGCTTGATAACGAGGCCTGGGACCGGGTGTCGGAAAAGGTGGTGGAGCAGGATTTTTATCTGCGCGCTCATCGGCTTATTTTTACCACCCTGAGCCGTTTAGCTGAACGCAATCAACCGATGGATTTAATTACGGTGTCGCAAGCGCTGGAGCAAAACCAGCAGCTGGACGACGTCGGTGGCTTTGCTTATCTGGGGGAGATTGCCAAGAACACACCCAGTGCGGCCAATATCCTGGCTTATGCAGAGATCGTGCGCGAGCGGGCGGTGATCCGCGATATGATTGGCGTGGCCCATGATATTGCCGATGCCGGCTATGACCCGCAGGGCCGAAACAGTGCCGAGCTATTGGATTTTGCCGAAACCCGGGTGTTTAAAATTGCCGAACAGCGCGCCAATGCCAATGAAGGCCCTGAGCCCATTCATGATATTTTAGGCAAAACCATCGAGAAGATTGATGAGCTATTTAGCAACCCATCGGATGGTGTCACTGGGGTGTCTACCGGTTATGTCGATTTGGATAAAATGACCAGTGGTCTGCAGCCGTCTGATTTGATCATCGTAGCCGCGCGCCCCTCGATGGGTAAAACCACCTTTGCCATGAACCTGTGCGAGCACGCCGCTATCACATCGGATAAACCAGTGCTGATTTTCAGCCTGGAAATGCCATCCGAACAGATTATGATGCGGATGCTGGCCTCCGTTGGCCGTATTGATCAGACCCGCATCCGAACCGGTCAGTTGCAGGATGAAGACTGGGCGCGATTATCTTCTGCCATCGAGCTGTTGAACTCG
Source organism: Alkalimonas sp. (assembly GCA_022565655.1). Classification (GTDB taxonomy): domain Bacteria; phylum Pseudomonadota; class Gammaproteobacteria; order Enterobacterales; family Alteromonadaceae; genus Alkalimonas. The sequence continues at coordinate 13,139 of JAIUMG010000005.1, read as the reverse complement.
AAGGGCAAGATGTATATCGATGATGCCTCTGGCTTAACACCGACTGAGGTTCGTTCGCGGGCTCGTCGGGTGGCTCGCGAACATGGTGGCTTAAGCATGATCATGGTCGACTATTTACAGCTGATGACGGTACCCGGCATGACGGAAAACCGTACGCTGGAAATTGCCGAGATCTCGCGTTCACTGAAAGCCTTGGCAAAAGAACTGAAAGTGCCGGTAGTGGCTTTGTCGCAGCTGAACCGTAGTTTGGAGCAGCGGGCCGATAAGCGGCCAGTGAACTCGGATTTGCGGGAATCTGGCTCCATCGAGCAGGATGCCGATTTGATCATGTTTATCTATCGCGATGAAGTCTACAACGAAGATACGGCTGACAAAGGCTCGGCTGAAATCATTATCGGTAAGCAGCGGAATGGTCCCATTGGCCGGGTGCGGCTAACCTTTCATGGTCAGTATTCACGGTTTGATAATTATGCCGGTAGCTATCGTTTCGATGAGGATTAACCCATGAGACTGCGTAAGCCGGTCGCTCGTATCGACTTGACAGCACTGCAGCATAATCTACATCAGGTGCGGCAGCTGGCGCCAGAGAGCAAGGTATTGGCGGTATTAAAGGCCAATGCCTATGGCCATGGCATGCTGCAGGTGGCAGAGCAGTTGCAGCAAGTGGATGCCTTTGGTGTAGCTAGGCTGGATGAAGCCTTAGCATTGCGAGCCGGTGGGGTGGTCAAGCCCATTGTGTTGTTGGAAGGCTTCTTTGATGCCGATGAATTGCCACAAATTGTCGCCAGCAATTTACAGGTGGTGGTGCATCAGCAAGAGCAAGTAGATGCAATTGTTGCTGCCAAACTGGATGCACCGATCCGGGTTTGGTTAAAAATGGATACCGGTATGCATCGGTTGGGTTTGGCTCCAGAGCAGTTTCAGATGGCGTATCAGAGCTTATCGGCCAGTGCAAATTGCTTGCCCGGTATTCGTCTGATGTCTCACTTTGCCAGTGCCGATGATCAACAGAGCCCAGACACGCAGGCACAACTGCAGTGTTTTTATCAGCATAGCCAGGGCCTGACAGGTGAAATATCTCTGGCGAATTCAGCGGGTGTGTTGGCCTGGCTGGAAAGTCATCAGCAATGGGTCAGGCCCGGTATTATGTTGTATGGCGTATCGCCCTTGCTACAGCCGCAAGAGATGACTATCGAACTGAAGCCCGTGATGACTCTGTGTAGCCGGGTGATTGCGATACGAGCCATTGCAGCAGGCGAAACCGTTGGCTATGGCTCAACCTGGCAAGCATCTGTAGCGACCCGGCTGGCTGTGGTGGCTATTGGCTATGGTGATGGTTACCCGCGCAATGTTGCCAATGGCACCCCGGTGTTGGTGCATGGTAAACGTTACCCCATAGTAGGGCGAGTCTCTATGGATATGCTGACCATCGATATTGGTCGTGATCAGGTTGCTTCAGGTGATGAAGTGGTGCTTTGGGGCAAAGGGCTACCGGTTGAAGAAATCGCCGTTAAGGCCGGTACGATTCCTTATGAGTTGTTGTGCAATATTACCCCACGAGTTGATTTTAACTATGATCCATGATGAGCCTGTGCGGCATTAGCCACCCATATTATCGAAGCTGACTTCAATATGTACCTTGCCAAATTCAGAGTTAAACGGCATAAGGATTTTTGGCCCATCTGATTTGTGAGTAATGGTGTGCTCCTTACCAGATACGACCACAGGCGTAGCCATCGAAAACTCATAGCCCTTCTCACCCAAGATACGTTTAGCGCCTCCGGTCACCATATTGGTAATTTCACCCACCATATCGGTCACCTCTTCATTGATTTTCGGCGGGCGCTCTCCCAGCATACGAAACATGATTTCAAGCGCCAGCTTTTCTTCAAAGGTGATGGAGAAAGAGCCTTTGGTCTCATTACCCACCATGCCTATCAGGCCAGATACATCGCCTCTGGCGACTTCGTCTTTTTTTAACCGTGGTTGACCAGGTGTAATGGTGGTATTGGCCATAGTACCCAGCACATTGACAAGAGAAGAGAGAAATGGATTGACGAATTCAACATTCATGTAAAATAGGCCTGTCAGGTTAATTTAGATACAACACAATGGTTTATTAATAAGCGTAGATACACTTTGTCGAATAAACAAGTGCAACTGTACGCTTTAAACCGACTAATGGTTTGCTTTGCAGCGTGAGCAAAGCCCATGCGCTTCAATGGTTTGTCGGCTGATGATAAAGCCTTCTTTAGCTGCTTGTTGCGTAAACTGTTGTTGAATAGTGTGTGAGTGCAATTCGGCAACATGGCCACATTGCTCACAAATCAACAGTTGTGCCGGGTGCTGGTGATCGAAATGATGGCACAGCATAAAGGCGTTGCTGGATTCGATTTTATGAATAAAGCCCTGTTCAGTCAGGAAATCCAGCGCCCGGTAGATGGTAGCAGGCTTTGCGCCCGGCTCGGTTGCTTTTAACTGCTCCAATAACTCATAGGCACCCACACTGCTTTCAGTGGTGGCCAATAGACGGAATACTTTTTCACGGATCGCAGTAAAGCGGCTGCCATTTTGCATGCAGTGTGAGCGCGCTTTCTCAACCAAAACTTCAATAGACATGGTAGGCTCCTGAGTGTTATCGCTTCAGTTTACCATAGCAGCATCCGCTGTCACCCGGCAAATACACGGTAGGTGATTTGCTATTATTATGAAAACATTGAATACTAAAATCTAACCCATTTAAATACAGCTGACCCAATGGGGTTTTCATGACAGTAGCTCCACTTCCAGCCGATGAAGCCGAACGCTTAACCGCACTGTATGAAACCGGGCTACTCGATTCTGCGCCTGAACAGCGGTTTGACCGTATCACCCGGCTTGCCAAGCAGCTATTTTCGACCGATATTGCACTGATTTCGCTCATCGATGAGCATCGGCAATGGTTTAAATCTAAAATAGGCATGGACGAATGCGAAACGGCGCGGGAGTTGTCCTTTTGTGCTCATGCTATCTTAAGTGACGATATTCTGTTGGTGCCTGACACACTACTGGATGCTCGCTTTGTTAACCATCCGGCGGTAGCCGCTGATAATGGCATTCGCTTCTATGCCGGAGCGCCTTTGCATCATCCGAAAGGCTACCGCTTAGGCACCTTGTGCTTGGCTAGTTCTGCACCAAGGCAATTTGATGGAACCGAACAACAGCACTTAAGAGATTTGGCGGATATTGTCGAGCGAGAAATTGCTGAAGGCTTGCTGCAAGAACAATTTATTGAATGGCAACAAGAAAGATCTCAGCTGCAGCACTTTGAACAACAGCAGCTGCAGTTAAGTGCACTCCAAGCCGATATTTTGGCTGCCCCTCAGTTGTTTGCGACAGAAGCAGGAGCAGCTTGGCACTATTTAACTGAAAAGATTAGCCAAGCATTGCAAGCGCCTCGGGTGAGTATCTGGTTATTTAACGATGATGGCAGTGCGATGGTTGCGCAAAGCTTATTTGACCGCGCAACATATCAGTACAGCCAAGGGACTGTTCTACATAAAGATAGCTACCCGAGTTATTTTGCAGCATTACAAACGAATCGCGTCATTGCTATTGATGATGCACAGCAGAATCCAATTACGGCTGAGTTTAATCACGACTATTTACAGCCACTGGCTATTTTTTCCATGCTCGATGCAGTGATTGTGTCCGAGCAAGGGATGGTGGGAGTGATTTGCGCGGAGCAAGTGGGGACTTTACGGCATTGGCAACGGAGTGAACAAAACTTTATGACGGCCATGGCATCGGTGGCCAGTACGGTGCATAGCTATTTACAGCAAAATGAGTTGCATAAAGAATTAACGCAGGCTCTACAGCAACGTGATCAACTGACCGACTTGCTGCAAAATGTGATGGATGCAGCATCAGAGGTAGGGATTATTGCTACGGATAGCTCTGGGGTGATTGAGTTATTCAATCATGGTGCAGAGCGGATGCTCGGATATACTGCCTCAGAGTTAATTGGCCAAGCAACGCCAGCTCTTTTTCATATTGAGGCTGAAGTTCAGCAGCGAGCTGAAGCATTAACCGAGTCATTGGGTTACCCAGTGAAGGGTTTTCGAGCCTTTGTCGAGTTGGCTGAACGGCATGGCTCTGAAAACCGGCAATGGATGTACCGCCGTAAAGATGGCTCCATGTTTCCTGTTCAGCTACTGGTGACACCAAGGCGACAGCAAGATGGTAGCATCCATGGTTATCTTGGGATCGCTTACGACATCAGTGAGCGATTGCGATTACAGGAGATGAAAAACGAGTTTATCTCTACCGTTAGCCATGAACTAAGAACCCCGCTTACTTCCATCAATGGTGCACTTGGTTTGGTGTTATCGGGCACCTTAGGTAAATTGTCCGAGCAAGTGCATAGCTTATTAAAAGTGGCAGCCAGCAATACCAAACGGCTGAATTTTTTAATCAATGACCTGTTGGATATTGAAAAGCTTGAAGCCGGAAAAATGCAATTTGATATGGTGCATTGTGCTCTGCTTCCGCTGGTCGAGCAGGCTATCGCGGACAATCAAACCTATGGTCACAAACGCCAAATCCAGCTGGTACTCGATAATCAGCTGCAACAGCCGAGCCAGGTGCTGGTAGATCCACAGCGCTTATTGCAAGTGCTGGCCAACCTGCTATCCAATGCCATCAAGTTTTCACCAGAGCAGGGAAGGGTGCAGATTACCTTGCTGACTCAGCAGCAGAATGTCCGGGTCGAAGTGCATGACAAAGGCTCGGGGATCAGTGCAGATTTTAGAGCAAAGATTTTCCAGAAGTTCTCTCAGGCAGACAGTACCAGCAGCCGAGCCCAGAGTGGCACCGGCCTCGGGCTGGCACTGAGCAAAGAGCTAATGGAGGCGATGGATGGCCAGATAGGCTTTACTTCTGAACCGGGGCAGGGCAGCTGTTTTTACATCGAGCTTAAAGCAACAAGCGAGCAATAAACCGTATTTATTACCACACTTCATTTATTCGCTTTCAGTATAAAAATTCGGGAGAACTTTCAGTTTGTAGTCGCTGGTCTGCTCGGGGAAAGCGAAGACGAAGAAGTACTGGAGATAGAGGTTATCAAGTACGAGTAAACTCTATTAAAAACGGAGATATACCAGCTTCTGCTGGCACTCGCTCTAAGCTAGGAAACTACCATGACAAAGAGTACAAAGCTTTTGACACCTAATGATTTAACAGAAATGGGCCTACTAAGTGCTCCTGCAGGGGCTGGTGCTCATTTTTATGATTTCATACAGCGTAAGAACTTGACTGCAGCTGATGCCGCTCGTGATCTGGGGGTTGCCAAATCAACGATTACTCGCTTAATTAATGGTGAAAGCGAATTGACGGTTAGCCTTGCAGCAAAAATGCAGCGCGTGTACAACGCGCCAGTAGAACTATTTTTTCGACTCGATGCCAAGCACAAAGCCTATAAAGTGAAGCAATTAGTAGAAATGGAAGCTATGACATAAGCCAAGCGAGAGTCTTTCGATGCTTATCGTACATCTTGCTACTGGCTACACAGCACGGCAGAAGCTGTAGATCCATTGCTTTAGCCTGTTGAGGATGGCTTTGTAAGAATTGGTGAATCAAACTGTCTGGGGTTAGTGGAGTTATTTCAATTTGACTGACTTACCTTTCGGGGTTATAGTAACCCTGCAGGCAAGATTTAAAGGAATTCAGGTGGCAAGCAGTAGTGATTTGATAAAGGAACTCAAACGAGCAGGATGGGAATTGGTAAGGGTTAAAGGTAGCCACCACCAGTTCAGACATCCAGATCATGTCTTACCGCTTACCGTTCCTCACCCTAAGAAAGATTTGGGTAAGGGGCTTGAACGAATAATACGGAAACAAGCGGGGCTATAAAGCCATACTTTTTACTTGACTTTATATTATATCTTATTGTTTACATTGTTCTTTATAGGTGAAATATTATGTTGTATCCAATCGCAATAGAGAAAGGTGATGAAAATAATGCCTTTGGCGTTGTGGTACCAGATGTACCAGGCTGCTTTAGTGCCGGTGATAACTTTGAAGAAGCGTTAGTCAATGCAAAAGAAGCCATTGAGGTTCACTTTGAAGCTTTGGCTGAGGAGGGGGGTATACCACCTACTGCAGCATCCATTGAGAACTATATTAACTTGTCAGAATATCAAGGTTGGGTGTGGGCTCTAGTGGATATTGATTTAGAACCCTATATGGGCAAATCCAGTAAGATTAATGTTACCTTACCAAACTTGCTCACAAAGAAAATCGATGACTTTGTAAAAGCAAACCCTAATTACAAGAGCCGTTCTCATTTTTTGCAATTGGCCGCGAGCCATGAGTTTGAGAAAAAGCATGCTTAGCCTGCTGATCTTCATGCTTTAGCACCAAACCGTTCAATGCTAGAATAGCGGGCTATTTTTCCTGTTGTACCGAGAACACCTTGACCGCTGCTATCAACCACACCTTCTCCGTTGCGCCGATGCTCGATTGGACCGATCGGCATTGTCGCTACTTTCATCGCTTGTTGTCCAAGCGGGCGGTGTTGTATACCGAAATGGTCACTACGGGCGCTATTATTCATGGCAAAGGCGATTACTTGTTGTTTGATCAGGCGGAGCACCCGGTGGTGTTGCAATTGGGCGGCTCAGATCCAACCGATATGGCACGCTGCGCGGTACTGGCTGCTGAGCGTGGCTATGATGAAGTGAATATCAATGTCGGTTGCCCGTCGGATCGGGTACAAAATGGGATGTTTGGTGCCTGCCTGATGGCCCGGCCTGAGCTGGTGGCGACTTGTGTGGCTGAGATGCAGGCGAAGGCTGATATTCCGGTTACCGTGAAAACCCGTATTGGTATTGATGAGCAGGATAGCTACGAATTTCTGGTCGATTTAATTCAGCAATGTGCTGAGGCTGGCTGTAGTCATTTTATCATTCACGCCCGCAAGGCCTGGCTAAAAGGTTTAAGCCCAAAAGAAAACCGTGAGATACCGCCGCTGGATTACCCCCGGGTGCATCAATTGAAAAAGGATTTTCCGCAGCTGACTTTCTCACTGAATGGCGGGCTGAAAACGCTGGCTGATTGTCAGGAACAATTAGTGGGCCTGGATGGCGTGATGGTTGGGCGTGAGGTTTATACCAACCCCTGGCTACTGAGCCAGGTAGATGAGCTGCTGTATGGCGATGAGACATTTGCCTTTACGCCCTATCAGGTGGTGGAGCAGATGATCCCCTACATAGAGCAACAAATGCAGCAAGGAGCCCGTTTTTGGCAAATCGCCCGGCATATGCTGGGTTTGTTTCAAGGAGTACCTGGTGCTCGGCAGTGGCGACGTACCTTGTCTGAAAAAGGCCACTTAGCCACATCTGGGCCTGAGTTATTGCTGGCCGCCTTGGCGCATGTGCGCCGGTAATCAGAGACATTCTTCAATTAATCTGCAGAGTGGTGAGTTTCACTAAAGCAGTGGTGAAATTCACTATCAAATATTTCTTCCATTATTTCACAGTATCACCCGACTTTTACTTAAGTCAGTTTAAGTTATTGATATTTTTAGTTAAATTTATTTTTTTCAAGTTGGCACGGCTCTTGAATTACCTTGGTGGTCATTATGACAAAAACAAACAACCAAGGAGATTACCATGATTACCAAAACTATCGTTGCCACCGCTGTTGTACTTTGCGCTACTGTGTTTCACCCCTCCGCAGAGGCTAATGACATCAGTGTTAGTCACCTGATGACTGACTTACTGCAAAAACAAGCTGTTGAGTTGCAAGAGCAAGTAAAGCAGAACAGCAGGATCTGGATCCAGCAGATGACTCAGCAAGCTGCAGCATCTTTATCTCAGGCGACAGAAGTCACCGTTCAGCCACAGACTGAGGCCAAGGTTGAGCTGGTAGTGGCTGCAAAACAACATGATGAGCTGGGTGAGTAATGTTGTTTGCAACGGAATTATTGCTGCTGTTATTAACACCGGTACTAAGCATGATCCCAGTGGTCGCTGTATGCTTCTGGTTGCGCCCTAAGCTGGATGGCTAAGCCCGAGAAAGTGGTACGGGCGAGCGCTCTACGGCATTGCTGCCATTGTTTTGCCTCACTATTAATTTTTTGCGCTAGCCAGGTATGACAAAGGCTGGTGCCTGAGCAGCAGAAAGGATATGCTGTAGTCCTCTGTATTTCATAGAAAAGAGGGCGCTATGAACACATTTCGTTTGATTACCTTCAGTCTGTTGTTTACTTTGCTTGGTCTGCAGACACCTGCGATGGCGGTTTTTCCGGCCACGATCTCTGCTGAAGACGTGATGGTTCGGGTTCCGATGCCCGGGCGAACAGTCACTGCTGGCTACCTAACGTTGAAAAACCCTACCGATCAACCTCAGCAATTAACCGCTGTTGCTTCAGATGCTTTTGAACGTGTTGAGCTGCATACGCACACTCATGTTGATGGCATGATGCGGATGCATGAAGTCGACCAGATTGAGATCCCCGCTCATGGTGAAGTGGCACTGCAACCCGGTGGATTGCACCTGATGTTATTTAATCCATTGATCGAACTGGTCGCAGATCAATCGCTGGATTTAACACTGCACTTTGCTGATGGCCACTCGATGTTGGTGCAAGCTCAACTCTCTATGCCACCTCGACGTTAAGGAAAGTCGAATGAAAAAAATAGGACTTGCTCTGTGTTCCTTACCATTATTAATGTGCAGCCATGCTCAAGCTGACTTTTTCTCCATTGCGCTGCATCTTGACAGCTGGCAGTCGAGCCTTGATGGCGACTTTGGTCAGACCGGGGGGGAGCACCCGTTTGAGTACAACAACAAGAATCAGTTGTCTTATGGTGTGACACTGGAACATCCATTGCCGTTTATTCCAAATGCGCGGCTTGGTTATCAGTCACTAAACCATGTGGCTACCACAGAGCTAAATCAAACCTTTGCACTGGCAGGCCAGCAGTTTCCGGTCGGCTCTGTACTGGATGCTACACTGGACTTATCGCATTGGGATTTGGTGTTGTATTACGAAGTGCTGGATAACAACTTGGTTGAGTTGGATATTGGGGTGCAGTTTAAGCGGCTGGATGGTGTCGCAGCTGTTTCTCAGGGGGCTGCTCAAATGAGCAGTAGCCAAACTCTTGATGACACCCTGCCGATGTTTTATGCCGCGGGTAGTGTTCACTTAATTGGTACGGGCCTAAAGCTGTTTGCTGAGTTGAGCGGGTTAACACAAGGTCGGCATGATGTTCAGGTTGCTCGAGGTGGCTTGAGCTACCAGATGCTGGATAGCTTAGTGCTTGATGCAACCGTTCGGTTGGGGTATCAATCGATGCAGTTTACCTTGGATAATATGGACGGCGTCAGCACGGATGTCGAGGCAAAAGGGATTTTTGCCGGCATAGAGCTTAGGTTCTAGTCGGCTGGCAACCGGTTACAGTGGTTAGGTAGGAGAAAGCGAATGGAGATCGTGTTATGAATCGTATCATGGGCCTGAGCTTACTGCTTGCCTTGTTGTTCACCACGTTCCTTTCTTTTTTTCAGGTGCATCATCAGGTTCGCCATGACCACCAGCAGCAACTGACCACCATGAGTCAGTTGCTGGCAAAAGCGACACAACTTCTGCTGCAAGATGCCGGTGAGCAGGATATCAATAGTTTATTTTCCGAAGCACAACATCAAGCGTTATTTCCTATTTACTCCATTACCCTATTAAATGCTGAGCGATCAGTGCTTAGCTCGACTGGGCTGAGCACTCTGATTGAGGAACCCGAAGCGAGCTGGTTTGGTAACGAGCATCAATTTCATCGTTTGCATCATGATCGAGTGCTGTCCAGTCAGCCCATGACATTATCGGCTGAGCCAACCGAGTGGGGTTACTTGTTGATAGAAGCTGGTAGCCCGGAGTTTCCCTGGAGACTTTGGTTCTGGCAGATGCTGATTTGGCTGATGGTGCCTTGTTTGTTGTTGTTTGTGCTGTGGCTGGTTGCCCAGCGACAGAAAAACTTTTTGCAAATGGGGTTTGAAGATATTAAGCAATTGGCCTTGCGTTGGATGGATGGTGACCCCGATGTTCGGCTGGCCCGGCAGCACCCGCTATCGTCGGAGTTTAATCAGCTTTTTGACCGGGTACAGCAACAACAACAGGAACATGAGGCTCAGCGAGCCAGCTTGGCGGAACAAGTTGTGCAGTTACAGCAAGGCGAACATGCACAAGCGAGTCAGGCTCAACAACTGCAGCAGGTTCAGCAGAAGTTGATTGAGCAAGAGCAACAGTTTACCGAGTTGTTGACACAACTGGCGGCTGTGCCCGATCAGTGGCTGAGGCAGGGACTCACTCAGTGTGTGGGAGCCTGGCAGCGACAGACTGAAACTACCACACCGTCAAAGCTGCTGCTGGCAGACTGGATTGCATCACAAATGCCGAGCTGGCGCTCATGCCCCCGCACTTCACAGCAGTTGCAGGTCTTTGAAGATCTCAAGGCTGCTGATTTTACCATCGGTTTGCAGGACGCTGAGTTGGCGCTTTGTTGTCAGTCATTGATCCAGTTATGCTGCCGCTTCACCAAGCAGAGCCAGCTGGCGCTGCATTGGCAGTTGCAACCTGAGCTTGGTCAGTTGCAGTTATCCATCGTGATGAAAGGCGAGTCTTTGGCTGAGGATATGTGTCTACTGCTGGAAAGTGCGCCGGACCAATTAATGCCAAATGCACCGCTGGAAATCTATTGTATTGCACGGGCATGCCAGCGGCTGAATGCAAAGTTATCTATTTCTTGCTTACAGGAACTGGGCAGTTCTTTCCTTTTAGAGTGCCCGGTGCAGTTGAGTAGCTGTGCACCACCCAGCCGGTTTGAGCGTTTGTATTGTTTCAAACAGAGTTCCACCTTGGCTCCGGCACTTATGCATAACCTAAAGGCATTGACTCATCAGCTGCATGTGTTCCAGCAATGGAACGAGTTGCCATCGGAGGCCAGCCGGGCAGGCACGCCATTGCTTGTGTTGATGCCGTCTCAATCGCCGGATGACGAGATCAGCCAATGGCAGTCTCTGCTGGCGCAACCTCAGGTGATTATGCTGACCGATGAACATGAGCTGGCCGATTGGCAACGTCAAATCCAGGTGCCAACACTGTCTTTACCACTCAGCAGTCAGGAGGTTATGCGTCAGCTTAAGACGCTGGCAGAGCCAGCAGAGCGAAGCTTCAGGTTGTTGATTGTGGATGATAATGAAACCAACCAGGCATTTCTTCAGGCCGTACTGGCTTCATACCCCTTTGACCTTGTTGCTGAATACACCGGGAAATCGGCTTTAGAGCGCTGCTCAAAACAACACTTCGATTTAATTCTAATGGACATTCAGTTGCCGGATATGTCAGGCGTTGAAGTCACCCGGCAGCTTAGAGCGCGCCCTGACTTCGAGTCGACGACTATACTGGCATTTACTGCGCACGCCTTGCCGGAGGAGGTAGAGCGCTTTAAGCAGGCAGGCATGAACGATGTGGTGATTAAACCACTGGATAGCAAGAAAGTCGCTACGTTGTTGAGTTGGTGTCATCTGCAGCCTGATGCGGCAACGGCGTCACCGAAAAGTCCTTGCTAAGCAACTGCTGCAACGCGGTCAGGTAGCTGGGCTGTGGCTGTAAGTTAAGCAGGGGCAATAACTCTTCACCCAAAGGACTGAATTTGTAGTACTGCAATACCAGGCCACTTTTTCGGGCAACACACTGAAAGCGTTGCTGTCGAATATTCAGCTGGATGCAGTCACCCGCGGCAATTTCACCACTTTCAATTTCGGCATGATGCAGCAAGCCTGTATCCATTAAACTTAGAATCGTCGGGTAGCTCAGATTGTACTGGCTCAGGTTCAATAAACCCTGACTATTGCCCGTTAATAAGCGAAAAATCGAGGGACGACGAAACACACCAAAGTAGATCCGGCCAGATTGCTCATGAGGTGCTCTGCTGCATAAGCTGGCGGCATGCTGCAAAGCAATCGCCTCTTTATGGCTCATTTGTTTCAGGACATACAAGGTTTTCAATGAAAACTGCCCAGGCTCGGCGATTTCACAGGCCAGAATTTTAGCCCATAGTTGTTGCATGGCTGCATTGGAAATATTCAGGGCCAGCTCGCAATAATGATGAAACCAGTCTGGATCAACTTCACGCTCGGCAACATACTCAGGAGCATAATCCGTGCTAAGCTCGATGATGCGCTCCAGGTTCAGCTGTTGCCGCTCTTGCTGCATGCGTAAGCGCCGGTCAACGCGTTGTTGCACAGGCAGCCGATCCATGGCGCCGGCTCCGGCAAGGTTGACACCTGCATAAGCAGCGAGCCGGCTGTATTTCGAGGTAAATCGATGCTTGCGTGACTGGCTTTTAGCCGCACGGGGAGCGCTGGTCCGGGCAGATTGCTTACTCGGGCCTGGGCGTGGAACAGGGGCTAATCCTGAGCTTGTATTCTGCGTGGAAATCTTGGTCATGCTTACCTGCATTACCAGTCCTGTCATGGTTATGATACTGGCAGTTGTTCCGGGCAAGGGCAAGTATTTGTTATAGCGAGTTTCACTATCGGGAACAGTTGAACTGGCTCGGACTGGTAAACGCATTAATTCAGTGATATTTATAGCGAAATAATTCGCTAATCATTGCGATTATGAGATCAAGGTATATTATTAGTTTATGGCGGTGAAAGAAGTGCGGTCCATCTGACGGCAATAATGATGTTGTAAATAAGGATTTTGAATGGTGCCTGAAACCAATACCAATGACTTTCTGTTTTTGGCGGATGATGTAGAGCCAACAGAGCCTTTGGATTTTTCCCGGGGGGAATGGCATGTATTGATCGTTGATGATGATGATGAAATCCATACCGTCACAAAGCTGGCCCTATCCGATGTGGTGGTGGAAGGCAAGCGGCTTAATTTTCATCATTCTTATTCAGGCAGCGAAGCCGTCGAATTTTTAAAAGCACATCAAAATATTGCTTTGGTGTTACTTGATGTGGTGATGGAAACCGATGATGCAGGCCTTAAAGTCGTTGAGAAAATTCGGAATGAACTCGGCCTGGAAGACACTCGCATTATTCTACGTACCGGACAGCCTGGCTATGCTCCGGAAGAAAGTGTTATTAAAGAATAC
>JAIUMG010000004.1 GCA_022565655.1 Alkalimonas sp. | reverse complement strand
CTATGAAATGCCAGCCCGGGCGCAGTATATGCTCGATGCCGTTAGTCAGGCTGGTTTTGACATTCTGCCACCGCGTTACTTTGGCTCGGAGCATCTGGAACGGGTGCATAGCGCCGATTATGTACAGTTTTTACGCACGGCTTATAGCCAATGGCAAGCCGCCGGTAAAAGTGGTTTTATGCTACCCAGTGCTTTTCCGGCTCGCGGTCAGCGGCAAGATAAAATTCCAACCGGCATTCATGCCAAGCTCGGCTACTACAGCTATGATGCTAGCACCCCTATGGTGGAAGGCACCTGGCAAGCGGTCGAGGCAGGTGCCCACAGCGCCCTAACCGCAGCCGCTTTGGTGGCCGAAGGCGAGCATAGTGCCTATGCCTTAAGCCGCCCACCGGGCCATCATGCCGGCCGCGCCACCTTGGGTGGTTATTGCTTTTTAAATAATGCGGCGCTGGCGGCACAGTATTTACGCGATCAGGGCAAACAGAAAGTCGTCATTCTGGATGTCGACTATCACCACGGCAATGGCACCCAGGATATTTTCTGGCAGCGGGATGATGTACTAACCATTTCCATCCATGGCGACCCGGCCACCGAGTATCCGTTTTTCTTAGGTTATGCCGATGAACAAGGTGAAGGCGCTGGGCTGGGCTTTTGCCATAACTTCCCATTACCGGCAGGAACCGATTGGCCGACCTATGAGAAGGTGCTGACCAAAGCACTGCAGCTGATTAAAGACTTTGGCCCTGATGCCATGGTGGTATCTTTAGGTGTTGATACCTTTGAAGATGATCCGATCAGTGCTTTTAAACTAAAAAGCGAGCATTACCCGTTACTCGGTGGCCATATCGCTAGCCTTGGCTTACCAACGGTATTTATTCAGGAAGGTGGCTATGCCGTGGCCGAGGTCGGCCAGAATGTCGCGGCTGTGCTGCAAGGTTTTGAGCGAGCAGCACAGGCATAATTGCTCATTGCCCTAACTCAACACCAGTACTAGTGCTCAGTGACGCTTGTCGTGAACTGAGCTGGTCTAATGGATCGGGACACTACCGAATTCACACTAAAACCGCAAAGCGTTGCGAATCCGTCTTAAATGCTTTGATATTCGAAGCTTACTGAGTAAAAAGCTGTTCTACCGTATTCATTGACAAGAACATACGAATTCGACCGTTATGCTCGCATAAAGCTTCAAAGCCAAATTTCGTGTAAAAGGCTTGAGCAGAGTTAGTAAGACAATCAACTACAATAGCATACGCTCTCATGTGGTGATTGACTTCCCATAGGTACTTAAGTGCCCGAATTAGGCTAACCTTTCCCAAACCAGAGCCGTGATACTCCTTATGTACGGCAAGCTGAGCAAGTAAAAATACAGGTATGGGATAACGGGGGAGCCTCTTTGCTAGTTGTACAGGTAAGGTTTCGCGGCTAATTGAACTTGCTGCCACACTGTAAAACGCACAAATCGCATACTTTTGATTGAATAATGGCTGGACACAAGGTAACACCATTGTTCGGCTAATACCTGCTTGCATATGTTTAGCCGCTTGAGTTTTGATAAACGCATTTAACTCTTGCTCACCACAATCAAAAGAGTTGCGATCATGTTGCGATTTACTCAGTTCAACGAACTCTTTACCCCAACTCACTTAATGCTACTCTCACCTGTAAATCTCGCCGCATCAAGCAAAGCCTGATTTGGTGCTTTAGCTTTATCACACGCATGCATAAACTCATCAAAGACGCTGTCCTTAACAACGATGCTCTCATGCTCTTCAATGACGTGCGTAGCGTCTTCGTCCATCAACCTCACTACATATTCTGTTAAACTTTTTAAACCAAGTAACGCCGATGCCTTTTCTGCTTTTGCCTTAATCTCTTCATCAAGACGAATATCTAAGCGCGCAGTTGCCATAATGCCTCCTACGTACGGAACTATTCCGTAATCATGAACAGATTATAGTACACTTAATGAACGAATTCAATATGTACGGAAAACTACCGGAAGGTAATAGAATAATCGTGGTAGAACGACCCATTACTGGGCCACCGCTACACAGATTCGTTCGCTTTTGTACCACTCATGCACCTAACCCTACCCGCTTATTTTTTTGGTGACAATCACTTACAGTGACAGACAGGTAGCGAAGCCAACAAATACGGATGCGTCCGCCTAAGCCTTTGCAGCCTCAGCTTAGTTCAGAATCGACCAGTTCGACTTTGGCATCAAAGTGCTGGTTGATTTCGGCCAGTGCTGCGCTCAGTTTGCCATCAAAGGGCAGCGCCATGGCGTGGCGGGCTTTGCGCTGGCGAATGCGCTCGGCACTTTGCAGGTAGCGCATCACTTCAAGCTCGCTGGTTAAAATTAACCGTGGCACGGCCACACTCTGGCCTTGGTCATCTTTGGCTATCATGGTGAAGTACGAGGAATTGCAGTGCTTGATGGCGTCGGTCTGAATGTTTTGCGCATCGACTCGGATGCCAATTACCATCGAGCTGCTGCCGACAAAGTTGACGGAGGCTTTTAAGGTGACCAGCTCACCGACTTCTATTGGGTTTAAAAAATCGACCCGATCAACTGAAGCGGTGACACAGTAGCGTCCACTGAACTTGGAACCACAGGCAAAAGCTATCTGATCCATCAAAGACAACAGATAACCACCATGAATTTTACCGCTGAAATTGGAATGCGATGGCAGCATCAGCTGCGACAGCGTTACCTGAGAGTTGCCTACGGTTTTGTACTCGGCCACCATAAAAGCTCCGGCTAGGTGTTTTTAAACAGCGTAGCCGATGCCTGCGGTGCGGTAAAGTGAACTAATTCAGTTGACTGGTAAAAGGATAAAGTGCTTAACCAGCTAGTTCAGCTGATTGGTAGCCAGTTTGTCTTGCACCAGCACCCAAGGGGAAATCACCACTGCCCATAGCTCTTGCTGGTTATCAAACCACTGTTGAGCCTGCTGTTCAGACACCCGGGCGACACTGCCCTGCTCTAGCCAGCTTTGTACCAGGGTAGTGTGGTCCTGGCTAAAAGCAAACGCCACCTCAACCAAGTCGAGCTCTGGTGCTACGGCTATCACACTGCCTGCGGCATAAAATTTCTGCAGCTCCAGCCAGTTGATCCGGGCGGTTTCGCTGGTGATCTTGGCTTTAATGAGTTCTGGGGTTTCTACCTCAGGGGGCGTTACTGCGGTCATTGACCATCCTTTATTGCGGCTTGTGGTGTCATGTTTAGTGGTGAATTATACGTGATCCACAGACATCCTCAAGCTGTCGCTGAGTTCGGCTAATCAGCGTCGTCGGTGATCTGTTGCGCACTCAGTTGATGTTTTTTAAGTAATTTATAAAAATCAGTACGGTTGCGGCCAGCCAGTTCAGCGGCGCGGGTGACGTGGCCATCAGTCATTTGCAGCACCCGGATCAAATATTGCCGCTCAAACTGATCACGGGCTTCGGTTAAACTGGGCCAGTAACTGCTATCTTGCGCCAGCGCCTGCTCCACCAAGGCGGCATTGATCACCGGGCCATGAGTTAACGCGACACACTGCTCTACCACATTCATCAGCTGCCGCACATTACCCGGCCATTTGGCGGTGGTCAGCAACTGCATGGCATCATCGGTAAAACGGGTTACCTTGACCTGATGACGCTCTGCGCTTTGCTGCAAGGCATGGCGCGCCAGCAATGGAATATCCTCGGGTCGCTGCTTCAAAGACGGTAGCTGCAGGTTCACCACATTCAAGCGGTAATACAAATCTTCCCGAAAACTGCCCTCTTCCATGGCTTGTTGCACATCACGATGGGTGGCCGATAGCACCCGAACATTGATGGCGATGGTTTTGCTGCTGCCAACCGGCCGGATTTGTCGCTCTTGCAGTGCCCGCAGTAACTTGACCTGCAGCGGCAAAGGCATATCGCCAATTTCATCCAAGAATAAGGTGCCACCATCGGCTTCGCGAAACAGGCCATTGTGCTCGGTGACCGCGCCGGTAAAAGCACCTTTGGTGTGGCCAAACAGCTCAGATTCAAGCAGATGCTCTGGTAAGGCGCCACAGTTGATGGCGACAAAGGGCTGGTCAGCCCGAGGGCTGGCCTGATGAATGGCTCTGGCCAGCAACTCTTTGCCGGTGCCACTGGCTCCGGTGATCAGAATACTGACATCACGCGGTGCCACCCGCAGCGCCTGTTGCAATACGTCTTCCATCTGTTCACTGCGGCTGATAATGCCCGCTCGCCAGTCCGATTGCTCCGGCACGCTTTGCTGCAATGCTTTGTGTAAAATATCGCGTAGCTCACTGGTATTCAGTGGCTTGGTTAAAAAGCCAAACACACCGCGCTGAGTAGCAGCCACCGCTTCAGGAATTGAGCCATGCGCCGTCATCAGGATCACCGGCAGCGCCGGATTGCGCCGGGCAATTTCATCAAACAAGCTCATGCCATCCAGCCCTGGCATGCGTAAATCACTGAGTACCACATCCACATCTTGCTTTTGCAGCCGCTCCAGTGCGGCTTCAGCACAATCGGCACTCAGCACCTGAAAGCCCTCCCCTTCCAGACGCAGTGTCAGTAAACGCAGTAAGCTGGGGTCATCATCCACCAACAAAATACGGCCGTCTGCTTTACTCATACGGCTCCCCGTTTTCCGGCTGATTTAAGCGAGCTTCAATTTGGGTCAGCGCTTCAATTTGCTGCTCCAGTTCACGATTTCTGGCTGCTTTTTGTTCCAGCTCCTGCTGCAACTCGCCATTAATTCGGGTCAGCGCACTGACCGCAGACTCCGCCTCAAGCAATTTTTGATTAAAGGCCAACTCCCAGCTAAATAAAGCCGCCAGTTCTGGTGGTGCCACCATCAGACGCTCTGCCAGTTGCATCTGAGCCCGAAAGCGGGTCAGGTAGTTATTCTCTGGATGCAGCTGCAATAGACTCAATTGAATGTCTGCAACCTGCTCATCCTCACTCAGCTGCAATTGCTCCCGTTGCAGCATGCTACTATTGAGCACCCAGTCTTTAAAAAGCAACCAGGTTAACAATGAAGCGCCATCATCAGCCAGTATTAATTCACTATCTTGTTCTGGCTCAGCGACCTGCTCCACGGCTGTATCGTTGACAATTTCAGCTTCTGTCGAAGTCTGGGCTGACTCGCTTTGTAGTAGTTGGCAACCGACCAGGCTCAGCAGCAACAACAGGATAAACAGGATCTTCATTCGATGTCCTCTGGCAATGGCAAACGAATACGTACGCAGACATCTGCCTCAGTTGTATCAATAATCTCGGCTTTGCCGCCCAGTAGCCGGGCACAATCTGCCACTATGGATAACCCAAGACCTGAGCCCTGAACTCTATCACGACGTGGGCTCTTCCCGCGCTGAAACGGTTCAAACAGGCGCTCTCTTTGATCGCTGGCAATAGGGTGCCCCTGGTTCATCACCTCCAGCCACCATTGCTGATCTTGCTGGCTCAACCGGATACACATCTCACTATCTGCCGCGCCATAGGCCTGGGCATTATTGATGAGGTTGTCCAGGATCCGCCGAAATAACATGGCATCAGTGTATAACTGTTCGACCTGACACTCCAGACGTACCGCTTGCCCCTGCTGTTGCAAGGATAAGGCATGGTCCTGAATGCACTCGGTAATCATCGGCTCAGCTGAATGCCACTTGAGTTCCGGTTTGGCTTGCTGCAACAAACGGTTGTAATCCAGTAGCTGCTCGGTTAGTTGGCTTAACCGCTCGGTGCTGCCATTCAGTAAACTGACCACTTCCTGTTGCTTGGCAGTTAATGGCCCAACCAATTGCTCACTGAGTAAGGAGCACCCTTCACGAATGCTGGACAGTGGTGTTTTTAATTCGTGGGAAGCATGGCGCAATAGAATAAGTCGCAATGCTTCCAGTTGCTGCAAACGAGCGGCTAAGGTTCTGAGCTGTTCACCCAGCTCGGTGAGTTCTTTTGGCCCACGTACCCGCTGATCAGGAAACTCCTGCTGACGCCCTATCGCCCGGATCATTCGCTCCAGCATGGCCACCGGTCGGGTAATTCGCCGCGAGCCCCAGATCACCAATAGTAAGGTTAAAAAAACCAGCACCACGGTTTGCCAGGCCAACTGCTGCTGGGCGCTGGCCACGTCACGTTGCTGGGCCGCCAGTTGCAGCTCCAGTTGCTGCCAGATTTGTTGTGACAAACGGCCTTGCTGCTGGCGTAATTGCTGCAACAAAGGCTCAATCTGCTCGGATTCTTGCTGCTGAAAGGCATCACTCAACTGCTGCAGGGTCATACTTTGCTGCTGACACAGGCTGGCATCACGCATGGTTTGACACACCTGTGGTAACAGTTGTTGATAGCTTGAGACATGGTTTTGCGCGACGGTCGCCAGTGAGCTGGTTTTCAGTACCGCATACTGACGAATGGCGCGCTCAATATCCACCACCTGATTCTGCATTTGCTCCATACGGCGCACGCTGGAAGCAGAGGTGCTGGCTTGAGCCACCGCTTGCTGGCTAATACTGGTTAAAGCACGATGGCTTTGCCACATCAGCACCGCTACCGGGATCAATGCCAGCACAAAGCTAGACAACACCAGTTGCCGTAACGAAGCAGTTTTTAATGGACTGAATTTCATCGCTGGGTGCCAGGGCTTAATGGCTAAGTCGGGTATGATGGCAGCATACCGCGTTTTGCAGATAAGCAACAGCCTGCTGACGGAGTGACTCATTTCTCTTCAGCAGGCTGTTTTGAGACCAGAATGGTGATAAATAGCAGTGTTGCTGGCTTAGACCGAACCGGGCTCCATCACAGGCTCAACCGCAGCAGGCTGTTGCAGCGCCTGCTCGCGCTCCCACTCAAGCACACTGGCATTGTTGACATCAATGCGCCGAATCATGGCGGTAACCACCATCAGGTTCATCATCAAAAATGCGACTAAAGCAGCAATAATAGGATCCATCATTTCACTCCTGATGCGCTAACGAAAGATAAAGGCATATGCCGGAAATAAATGCGCAACTGGTTAAGCTATTACAACTGTCGTGCCAACTTTAATTTTCATTTAGATTCATATGCTTATGACAAACAAACTCCAAAACCACAGCAAAAGTGTCTGCTATTGGCGACACTATACAGGCTAAATACACAGAACCTTTTAAAAACAACAGCTTACCCTGTCTCATAATCGCGACGGTTAGCCACAAAGCATCTGCATCGCCAGCTTATACCGAGCCGACCTGCAACTATTCTTGCCATTTAGCCATCTATACTGTTGCCACTAGCAAAAATTAATGATACAAATAGCCCTATAAATAAAAGGTGATCCATCACATGCCAATAGTTACTTATGTTGCAAGCATTCTGACCAACCTCCTCGTGCTCCTTCGTATAGCGCGCGGGGCGGATTATTACTGTTCATAAGTTAAGCAGAAATCTGAAAAACCCCGTGCCACAGGCCGGGGTTTTTTATTGCTTGCAATAAAGCAAACGACCCGGGCTTCAGGCCAACAAGACTGAAAGGAAAGGACCATGAGTGCTGATGATAAAATCTGGATCTTCGACACCACCTTACGAGATGGGGAGCAGGCACTGCGCGCCAGCCTGAGCCAGAAACAAAAAATCCAACTGGCTCACGCCATTGCCCGGCTGAATGTCGATGTGATGGAGGTGGGCTTCCCGGTCTCTTCGCCAGGTGATTTCGAATCGGTGCAGCGCATTGCCCGTGAAGTGAAAGGCCCGGTGATCTGTGGCTTAGCCCGGGCGGTGAGTGCCGATATAGAAGCCTGCGGTGAAGCGCTAAAAGATGCGGAACAACGCCGTATTCACACCTTTATCGCTACCTCGCCGCTGCATCTGCAATACAAGTTGCGTAAAAGTTTGCAGCAGGCCTCAGAGCAGGCAGAGGCAGCGATTCGCCTGGCCAGCCGTTACACCGATGATATTGAGTTTTCGTGCGAAGATGCCGGCCGCACCCCGATTGATGATCTGTGCTGGATTGTTGAGCGGGCCATTAAAGCCGGGGCCACCACCATCAATATCCCGGATACTGTCGGCTATACCATCCCCAATGAGTTTGCTGCCATCATTAGCGCCCTGCGCAACCGGGTGCCGAATATCGATCAGGCCCGTTTGAGTGTGCACTGTCATAACGATTTGGGGCTGGCGGTCGCCAACAGCATCAGTGCTGTGCAGGCCGGTGCTCGTCAGATTGAATGTACCGTCAATGGCATTGGCGAACGTGCCGGTAATTGCTCGCTGGAAGAAGTGGCGATGATCGTCCGAACCCGGCAGGATGTCTTTGCCCCACTGCATACCGACATTAAAACCACCGAAATTTACCGCAGCTCGCATCTGGTCAGCCAGATTTGCCATATGCCCATCCAGCCCAACAAAGCGGTGGTGGGTGAAAATGCCTTTGCCCATTCCTCCGGTATTCACCAGGATGGCGTGCTAAAAGCCCAGAACACCTATGAAATTATGTCACCAGAGCAGGTCGGTATTCGCCAGAATGAGCTGAACCTGACTTCGCGCAGTGGCCGCCATGTGATTCAACATCGATTACAAGATTTGGGCTACACCAAAGACGATTATGAACTGGAAGATGTCTACCAGAGTTTTCTGGCACTGGCCGATCAAAAAGGCCGGGTATTCGATTACGATCTGGAAGCGCTGGTGTTCTTCCAGAACCTGCAAGAGCAGGATGAGTTCTATCAACTGGAGTTTTTAAGCTCCTCCACCCATACCGGCCACGTCGCCAGCGCCACCGTCGGCATCAAATGCGGCGACGAGGTCTTTACCGAAGCGGCAACTGGCAATGGTCCGGTTGAAGCGGCCTTTCAAGCCATTCAACGCATCAGCAAATTGACCATCAAAATGGTCGATTTCAATCTGAGTGCCAAAGGCAGTGGTGAAGAAGCCCTTGGCCAGGTCGATATTATCGCTGAATTTGAAGGCCGTCGTTTTCATGGTGCCGGCCTTGCCACCGATATTGTTCGCGCCTCGGTACTGGCTTACGTCCACGTATTAAATATGATCCAACGTGCTCAACAGGTGGATGCCTGCAAACAAGCGCGCCAACGAACCACAGGAGCAGAGACAGCATGAGTGCAACAAGTTATCAGGTAGCCGTACTGGCCGGCGATGGCATTGGCCCAGAAGTCATGGCCGAAGCTATCAAAGTATTGCAAGCGATTGAGCAGCGTTTTGGTCTGTCGTTCCACTTAACTAAAGCACTGGTAGGCGGCGCAGCCATTGATGCCGAAGGCCAGCCATTACCTCCCCAGACCTTATCCATCTGCCAGCAAAGTGATGCTATTTTATTTGGCTCAGTCGGCGGCCCTAAGTGGACCGGTCTGGCACCCGATCAGCAGCCAGAACGCGGCTCTTTGCTGCCACTGCGCAAAACCTTCGATTTATTCTGCAACTTACGCCCGGGCCAGATATACCCGGCCTTTGCAGAGCTATCACCACTGCACCCACGCGTGAGCAGTTTGGGTATGGATGTATTGTGCGTACGAGAACTGACCGGCGGTATTTATTTTGGTGAGAAAGGCCGCGGTGACGATAGCGCTTTTGATACCCAGACCTACAGCAAAGCAGAAATCAGCCGTATTGCCAAAGTCGCTTTCGAGGCCGCCATGAAGCGTAGCCGCAAAGTCACCTCCATTGATAAAGCCAATGTACTGCAGACCAGTATCTTGTGGCGCGAAGTGGTCACTGAGATCGCAAAAGACTACCCAGAAGTCGAACTGGAGCACATGTACATCGACAATGCGGCGATGCAATTAATCCGTAGCCCGCAGCAGTTTGATGTGTTGCTGTGCGATAACCTGTTCGGCGATATCTTATCCGATGAAATTGCCGCCATTGCCGGCTCCTTAGGTTTGTTGCCTTCGGCCAGCCTCAATGGCAGTGGTTTTGGCCTGTATGAGCCAGCCGGTGGCAGTGCCCCGGATATTGCAGGACAAGGCATCGCCAACCCCATCGCGCAAATTTTAAGTGCCGCCTTGATGCTGCGCTACAGCTTTGGCCAAGAGGCTGCCGCCGTCGCCATCGAGCAAGCGGTGCAGCAGTGTTTAGAGCAAGGCATAGTCACCCGCGATATCCAACCTGACTCACAGCATGGCACCGCCGATGTTGGAGATGCGGTCGCCGCCGCGATTGCCACAGTCAGTACCACCGTTACCGCTAACCAGGGAAGCCAATCATGAGCCAGACGCTGTATCAGAAAATCTACCAAAGCCATGTCGTTGGCCAGTTAAATGCAAGTACCGACTTATTGTATGTTGACCGCCACCTGATCCACGAAGTGACCTCACCACAGGCCTTTGCGGGTTTAAAGCAAGCCAACCGCCCGGTGCGTCGGCCTGATCTGACCTATGCCACCATGGATCACAATGTCTCCACTCAGCGTCGTAGTATGGATGCCGCCGGTGAGACATCCCGTAAACAACTGGAAGCACTGGCAGAAAACTGTGATGAACATCGCATCCCATTGCTGGACTTAACCCACCCGGATCAGGGCATTGTGCATGTGATAGGCCCGGAGCTGGGCCTGACCCAGCCGGGCATGATCATTGTCTGTGGTGATTCACATACCTCAACTCATGGTGCCTTTGGCGCTCTGTCCTTCGGCATTGGCACCTCGGAAGTCGAGCATGTGCTGGCGACCCAAACCCTGCCACAGCAAGCCGCCAAAACCCTGAATATCGTTATCGATGGCGAGCTGTCGGCTCATGTCACACCGAAAGACATCATTATGGCAGTGATTGGTCAACTGGGCACTGCTGGCGGCAATGGCTATGTCGCTGAGTTTTCTGGCTCGGCCATTCGCGGCATGAGCATGGAAGGCCGCATGACACTGTGTAATATGAGCATCGAGATGGGTGCCAAAGCTGGCCTGATTGCGCCAGATGATACCACCATTGCTTACCTAAAAGACAAGCCGCATGCACCATCAGCTGAACACTGGGATGCCGCCGTTGCTTACTGGCGCAGCCTGCACAGCGATGCTGACGCCAGCTTTGATAAAACCGTGCAGATCGATGCCAGCCGCATCAAGCCACAGGTCAGTTGGGGCACCAGCCCGGAACAGGTGATTGCAGTGGACCAACCGATCCCGGCCGCGAACGATTTTACCGAAAGCAGCAAACAGGATGCAGCCCGTCGGGCTTACGAGTACATGGGTGTGCAAGCCGGGCAAAAGCTGACCGATTTAACCGTCGATGTGGTCTTTATCGGCTCGTGCACCAACAGCCGTATTGAAGATTTACGTGCCGCCGCCAAAGTCGTGCAAGGCAAGCAAGTAGCCAGCGGGGTACGGGCGTTAATTGTACCTGGTTCAGGCCAGGTGAAACGCCAGGCTGAAGCCGAAGGCCTGGCCGATATTTTCAAAACTGCCGGCTTTGAATGGCGGGAACCTGGTTGTTCGATGTGCCTGGGCATGAATGATGATCGGGTCGATAGCGGCCAACGCTGCGCCTCGACCAGCAACCGCAACTTCGAAGGGCGCCAGGGCCGTGGCAGCCGTACTCACTTAGTCAGCCCCAGCATGGCTGCTGCTGCTGCCATCGCCGGCCGTTTTGTTGATATCACCACAGGAGAATGGGCATGAATCCAAGCATCCACACCATCTTTGCCGGTGGCTTAGTCTGCCCACTGGATAAAAACAACGTCGATACCGATCAGATTATCCCGAAGCAGTTTCTGACCTCGGTCAGCCGCGATGGCTTTGCCGAAGCCTTATTTTATGACTGGCGTTACCTGGCCGATGGCAGCCCAAACCCGGAGTTTGTGTTAAATGCTCCGCAGTATCAAGGCGCATCCATTTTACTAAGCCGGGCCAACTTTGGCTGTGGCTCCAGCCGCGAGCACGCCCCCTGGGCGCTACAGCAGTATGGCTTTCAGGTGATTATTGCTGAAAGCTTTGCCGATATTTTCTACAACAATTGCGCCAACAACGGCATGCTGTTGATTGCGCTGAGTAAAGGCAATATCGACAGTCTATTTAATCGCTGCAACGAAGGCCCGCAACAGTGGCATATTGATTTGAAAAATCAGGAAATCCGCTTTGGCAACAATGCCGCGCTGGGATTTTCCATTGATGCAGATATCAAGCAACGCTTACTCAGTGGCTTGGACTTTATTGGCAGTAGCGAGCAACTGGCGCCGAAAATCAGTGACTTTGAGCACAGCCGTAAAAGCAACCTGCCCTGGCTGGGTTAAGCATTCAGTGCTGATCATCCAACTGTAGGGGCGCATCATTACGCCCCTTCAACCTCCCTCAAAATCAAAACAAAATACATTTATTATTTACTTAACATTTAATTGTGATAACTTAATAATCATCAACACCAATGGTAGCGTCTATCCCTGATAACCCGTGCCTATTTTCACAACACACCTGATGCGCCAACAAGAGATTATATGGCTATGAAACAGTACCTAACTGCATTCGTCGGAAGTATCATTTTGCTTGGTTGCAGCAACACCACCCCACCACCACCCGAACAGTTTCCCGACTTACCGCTGACCGAAGCAGAACTGCTTACGCCACAGTGGCAGGAGCTAGAGCGTATCACAGCACTCTATCCGGTTGAGGATGCTAGAGCTGGCAATAATGGCTGTGCCACCATCGAGTACGTGATCACGCCAGATTATCAGCTTGCCGATATCAAAATCATCGATGCAACCAGCAGACACTTTGCTCTTGAAGCCGCCCGGGCCATCACCAGGTGGAGCTGGTCTGAGTTAGCCCCCGGAAAATTAACCGAACCGGTAAAAACCAGGACCCGCTTTGAGTTTTGCCTTGAACACAATGAAGGTGACTGTGAAGAAAGTCGGCTGCAACAAGAGCGTCAGTGTCGCGGATCAGATGTTATTCTTGCGGTAGGTCATATAGTCAGGGGTAGGTAGAGTGACAAACAGTGTGCCGCTCAGGTAAGCCACAGGTCGCGATTAACCATCGAACAATGGCTAGCCTGATGGAGTGACCCAGTGTCGGCTATGCTCGATCTTTTCAGGTTAGATGATAGCGCAGCAAAACCGAACCTGACTTGAGCGGGCTGGCCGCCAGCAGACTCAGCTGCACTCGCTGTTGCAAGCCACTGAACGCCCGAGGCCCTTCAACACCAATATAGGGTTGCGCCAGAACGTGAACCTCATGCACCAACCCTTGGCTCAACATACTGGTAGCAAGGCTGGGGCTGCCAAAAATAACAGCAGTCCCCTTCACTGCTGCCAGCTCAGCCGCAACCTTGCTAAGGTCAGGCCCTTGTAGGTGGTACGTATTGTGCCACGTCAACTCAACTGGCCTGCTGGACACCACCAATTTGGGAATACGTTCAAACGCCTTTGCTAAGGCGATGGTGGCCGCTGGCAAATCATTGCTATTGGCCGCATCGGGCCAGAATTGCATAAATAAATCAAAGGTATTGCGGCCGAAGATCAACAGTTCAGCGGAACCTATCAGCTCAATTGCATACTGATGATGGTCATCCTCAATGGCGCTATCCAAATGGTGGCATAAGCCACTTGCGGTGGTGTTTATTGAGTGAATGACATGTGCCATTTGCTGCATCCTATCGAAAAAGTTTGAGTAGTAAGAGGTAGTCGTTTAAATAACTTAACTTTCGACAGTAACAGCTCGAAGGGTCGTATCATAGGCGAAACGGCCTGGAGTTATTGCTTAGCACATGACTATGGCGCTGTAAAAAGCGGTTGGTAAGCTTGCGATTTCTTTATTACCCACTATTTACTCGCCCGGCTTCATCATGGCCCCACCGACCATAGTCGGCTTTTTTTCGTCATGAATTCAGGCTATTGTTATACACAGTTCATTCTTAGCTTCAGGGAGCCAGACGTGGCTGCGACATCGAAAAAAAAAGCTCCATCGTATGATTTTGATACCATTATTATTGGCACCGGCCCCGGTGGTGAAGGGACAGCGATGAATCTGGCCAAAAGTGGTCAAAAAGTTGCGGTAATAGAGCGCTATCAAGCGGTTGGTGGCGGTTGTACGCACTGGGGGACCATTCCTTCCAAAGCCTTGCGGCATTCGGTAAGCCGCTATATTGAGTACAAAGAAAACCCGCTATTTCAACTGGATGAAAACAAAACCCACCTCACCTTTGAAGAAATTCTAAAGCATGCCGCCGGGGTTATTCGCAAACAGGTACGGCTGCGCAGCAGCTTTTATGATCGCAACCGGGTGACCACCTTTCATGGCAATGCGGCATTTACCGGGCCGCATCATGTTGAGATCACCGAGTCCGATGGCTCAACCCAATCAATCAGTGCCAAAACCATTGTTATTGCCAGCGGTTCGCGGCCCTACCGGCCGGAGAATGTTGACTTTAATCACCCACGGATCTACGACAGTGACACCATTTTGTCGCTACGCGATGATCCGCGTCATGTCATTATTTATGGTGCTGGTGTTATTGGTTGTGAGTATGCCTCTATTTTTCGCGGCTTAGGGGTGCGGGTTGATCTGGTGAATAACCGCGATCGTTTGCTGGCTTTTATGGACAGCGAAATCTCTGACTCGCTCAGTTACCATTTCTGGAACTCGGGGATTAGTATTCGTCATGGTGAAGAGTTCGACGCCATTGAAGGCCGTGACGATGGAGTGATTCTGCACCTGCAATCGGGCAAAAAAATGAAAGCCGATTGCATTCTGTTCGCCAACGGCCGGACCGGCAATACCGATGCATTAAATCTTGATGCCGTCGGCCTGAAAGCAGACAGCCGCGGCCAACTGAAAGTGAATGACAACTACCAGACCGAGGTGCCCCATATTTATGCGGTTGGCGATGTGATCGGCTACCCCAGCCTGGCCAGTGCCGCCTATGACCAGGGCCGGATTGTTGGCGATGCCATCTTAAAAGGCAGCTGCGAAACCCGTTTGATTGAGGATATTCCGGTCGGAATTTATACCATTCCGGAAATCAGCTCGGTGGGTAAAACCGAGCAAGAATTAACGGCGGCTCGCATTCCGTATGAAGTTGGCCGTGCCCAGTTTAAACATTTAGCCCGAGCACAAATTGCCAATACCCATGTCGGTAGTTTAAAGCTGTTGTTTCATCGTGAAACCAAAGAGATTCTCGGCATCCATTGCTTTGGGGAACGGGCGGCAGAAATTGTGCATATCGGACAGGCCATTATGATGCAAAAAGGTGGCGGCAATACCATTGAGTACTTTGTGCATACCACCTTCAACTACCCGACCATGGCGGAAGCATATCGCGTCGCGGCATTGAATGGGTTAAATCGGTTGTTTTAAACTTAGATAGGCGCAGGCGTGTGCTTACCAGTCTCACGCCAACGCGCCGCAAGTATGTCCCTATAGGCTCTGTACAGGCATCCATGCCTGTAAAGGTTGGCTTAGAGACTGCCAAGCACCCGCTTATAGCTCAGTGAGTGGTCGAAAACAAAGCCTAATCATCGGTATTCATATGATAGGTTGGGCTAAAGGCCTGCACGGCTTCAATAAAGACCTTAACCCGCTCTGGATCCACATCCGGAGTAATACCGTGGCCCAGGTTAAAGACATGGCCACTGCCCTGGCCGTAGCCATCCAGAATGGTTTGAACTTCCTGCCGGATACGCTCTGGCGAGCCCAGCAGAATGCCCGGGTCCATATTGCCTTGCAGCGCGACTTTATCGCCAATGCGCTGACGGGCCTGGCTAATATCCATGGTCCAGTCCAGCCCAACGGCATCGCACCCGGTGGCGGCGATACTTTCCAGCCACAAGCCTCCATTTTTGGTAAACAAGGTCACCGGCACCTTGCGGCCATCCGCTTCGCGGGTTAAGCCATCCAGAATTTGTTGCATGTAGCTTAGTGAATACTCTTTGTAGTCACGCGGTGTCAGCACTCCACCCCAAGTATCAAAGATCATCACCGATTGAGCCCCGGCTGCAATTTGCGCATTCAGATACAGGGTGACACTTTGCGCCAGCTTATCCAGCAGCATATGCAGCACTTCAGGTTCGCTGTACATCATTTTTTTGATGGTGCTGAAGGTTTTACTGCTGCCGCCTTCCACCATGTAGGTCGCCAGTGTCCAGGGGCTACCAGAAAAGCCGATCAGTGGGACTTCGCCTTTCAGTTCATGGCGGATCATCCGCACCGCATCCATAACGTAGCGCAGCTCTTGCTCTGGGTCGGGAATGGGAAGATTCACCACTTCCATAAAATCACGGATCGGTCGCTCAAACTTTGGCCCTTCACCTTCGCCGAAGTACAAACCTAAACCCATGGCATCCGGGATGGTTAAAATATCGCTGAATAAAATGGCTGCATCCATCGGGTAACGACGCAACGGCTGCAAGGTCACTTCGCAAGCCAGCTCAGTATTTCTGCACAGCGACATAAAGTCACCAGCCTGAGCACGGGTTGCTTTGTATTCTGGCAAGTAACGCCCGGCCTGGCGCATCATCCAGACAGGAGTTCTGTCGACGGGTTCTTTACACAAAGCACGAAGGTAACGATCATTTTTTAATTGCATGATGAGCACTGTCCTAATTGAGATGGGACAATCTTACCATTGCTCGGGCCACGGCTCTATAGCATGGCCTTGCAAAAGCGCCCGCGCAGCAGGAAAACAGATCAAAACTGAGTGCAGACTGAATAAAACAAAAAAAGTTCAACAAGTCGCTTGTATGGCTGAAAAACATCTGTTATAAAATAGGGGCGCTAGTGAAGAATAAGAATAAAGAAGCCCATATAAGGGACCTAATAATCACTTCGTGATTTAAGCCACTTTTAGTGGCTTTTTTATTGCCTGCAATTCAGCCTGCCAGCTACTTCGACAGCTCATCAACCACCTGGGCAATCATCCGTCCAGATAAAGTTTGTATCGGTGGGACATCCGGGAGTTTCCGGATATCAAACCAATGCGCCTCTTCAATTTCGTTGGGCTGACAGCGAATCGCGCCGCTCTGATAGCGGGCGATGAAGCCGGTCATCAACGAGTGTGGAAACGGCCATGGCTGGCTGCCAACATACTGCAAATCGGTGATCTCGATGCCCACTTCCTCTTTAACCTCACGCACGGCGGCTTGCTCCAGTGTTTCTGCCGACTCGACAAAACCAGCCAGGATCGAGAAAAAACCGGCTTTATGCCGAGTGGAGCGCGCCAGCAACAGCTGATCATCCTTCACCACAGCAATCAATACACAAGGAGCAATCCGTGGATAACAGCGGTGGCCACAACGCGAACACAAAGCGGCCAGCTCCCAACTGACCAAATGCATAGCACTACCGCATTGGCCGCAATAACGATGGGTTTGTAAAAATAGCGCCACTTGCACCGCCCGGGCGGCTAATTGGAAGATGTCTTCGCCATAAGCCAGCAGCGCCCGGGCCGATTGCCAGTTGTACTCGTCTTCGCGTTGATCATTCACCACCCAGTAAAAAACGGGTTGGCCTTGCCACTGCCCTAAATCGCCGCTTTGTTCCGGTTCACCAAAGTTCTGCGCTAGCTCCCCGGCCGTGGCCAGCCAAAGCCCGGTTTGCTCCGCCGGCCAATACAGCTGCTGGCGATTCACTACCAACCAGTAACCACGACGCTCGGTTTGCAAGGCAAAGCTGTGTGAAATCATGCAATTCTCCTATTTCAGGGAAACGGTTGGCCTAATCGCCCGGTCAGGGTATGATAAGGACTTATGCAGCTCAGACCAATGAAAAAAGTATTGATTTTACAGCTGAGATTCTATTAAGTAGAGTGACTGATACGTTACATAAGACGAGGAACAGGCCATGTACAGGCGCGTTGAAGCAGCACAGCAAAAGTGGGGCGGCGCATTAACCGCAATCGATCACTGGCTGGAAGAGCGCCAGCAACTGATTATCAGTTACTGTAAACTGGCCGGCCTGCCGCCTTTTGATGATAAACAGCGTAGCAAACCAGCACAGGAAGCGGTGCAGGAGTTTTGTCAGTTGCTGATGGATTATCTGTCTGCCGGCCACTTTGAAGTGTACGAACGAATTGTTTCCGAATGTGCGGTGAATGGCACTGATAGCCGTCAGCTCGCCAACCAGCTGTATCCGAAGATTGCCGCTTCAACCGACTTGGCACTGAATTTTAATGATAAATACGCCGATCACTTCAGTACCCGCCAAAGCGGTGCTTTTGATAACGAGTTATCGGATTTAGGCCAGGCGCTGGAAGAGCGTTTTGAGCTGGAAGATGAGCTGATCCATACCTTGCATGATAAGCACAGTGATCAGGAAACGACGGCCTGAGCCGCGTTGACAACCCAGATAGCA
This sequence comes from Alkalimonas sp., assembly GCA_022565655.1. Lineage (GTDB taxonomy): Bacteria > Pseudomonadota > Gammaproteobacteria > Enterobacterales > Alteromonadaceae > Alkalimonas. The sequence continues at coordinate 7,354 of JAIUMG010000004.1, read as the reverse complement.
AAAGAGGCAGCCACTGGCTGCCTCTTTTCGTTACGGCCGGCTGAATTACTCAGCAGCGCTTTGTACGTCCAGCAATTCAACTTCAAATACCAGCACGCTATGTGGTGGGATCACGCCCATATCACGTTCGCCATAGGCCAGTTCAGATGGAATGGTAAAGCGGAACGTAGAACCAACATTCATCAATTGCACGCCCTCGGTCCAACCTGGAATTACTCGGTTTAGTGGGAACTGAGCTGGTTCGCCACGTTCATGGGAACTATCAAAGGTTGTACCATCCAGCAAGGTACCTTTGTAATGCACCGTGACAGTATCTTCGGCTTTGGGCTTAGCGCCTTCACCCTCGGTCAGCACTTCGTACTGCAGGCCTGATTCGGTTACGACCACACCTTCTTTGCTGGCGTTCTCTGCCAGATAAGCCTGGCCAGCCGCAATGGTTTCAGCGGCTACAAGCTCTGCTTGCTCTTCTTGCTTCTCACGGAAGCTTTGATCCAGGTTGGTCAGGTGGGTCTGAATTTCTTCTTCGGTGACCACTGCTTTATCGGCCAGTGCATCTTGCATACCACGAACAATTAATTCGGAGTTCAGTTCTAACCCCATGGCTCTGTGCTCAGCGACGGCGTTGTCGATGTAGTAACCAGCCGAGACCCCAAAGCTGTATGATTGCTTGGCAATTTCTGAATCCAGTTCTACCGGACCTTGCTTATCGCCTTGATCGGAAGCTGGCTGACAAGCAGACAAGGTGAATAAAGATACAGCCACCAGGCTAAGTTTGGTTGATACGCGCATTATTTTCTCCAAATCGGGCAACTTTCGCTGCACACTACTGTGTTATGATTCTTACCGTGAGTCTATACTAACGGTTTGTGGGGATGACGTTAAGCCATAGCATGAAATATCTATCAATTTTGCTGTTTATTATACTCTGCGCTTGCAGCCGGGTCGGTGACACCCCGGTTCAGCAGTGGAAGCACGCTGCTCAGGCTACGTATGCGGCAGCACTCTCCAGCGATGGCCGCTACGCGGTGCAATCGACGTTGCAGCATGGCATCACCATTTGGGATACCGAACAGCAGGGGCTGCTGTATCAATGGAATCATCAAGATGTTGATGACAATGTGGTCTTTATTCTGGCGATCAGCCCGGATAATAGCCATGTGTTATCGGCAGACCGCGACAATTTCGCCTTGTGGCGCATTGAAGATGGTGAAAATGTCGGTTACTGGCAGCTGGATGAATCATCGGTGCGTGATGTGGCCGTCTCCAACAATGCTGACCATCTGCTGATTGGCAAAAGCAACGGTGGCGTACAACATATTACGTTTTCATCGGGTCGCCGTTTGGAGTTTCTTGGCCACAGTGAACGCATCAACAGTGTCGATTTATCCCCCAATGGCCGTTATGCGCTGACCGGTGGCAATGACTACATGGCCTACCTTTGGGATACCGAGAGCGCACAAATTATCCATAGTTTTCCTCACCCCAGCCGGGTCACTAAAGTGAAGTTGGATCCACAAGGTCGTTATGCCTTCACCGCCGATAGCCAGAGTATGGCGCAAATTTGGGATATTCAGACCGGGCAACCAGTCAGCCGGCTGAAATTTTCCGCCCGTCAGCAAATTTTCAGCGCGGTACGTTTCAGCGACGATGGCCGCTGGCTGGCCACCGGAGCCCCCAGCCGTAAATTGGCGCTATGGGATGTACAAAGCGGCGAGGAGCTGCAGCGCTGGCGGGTGTCACCCCGTGTTGGTAGCCGGCCACCCAGTGCCGCCGTGCATGCCGTGGCCTTTTTTGGCCCGGATCAGTTAATCAGTGAAAGCTCCAGTGGTTTAGCCGAAGTATGGGAGATCAACCGTGACTAGTCGCGATAGCAAGAATGAAGTCGAACTGCATATTATTGAGCTGGAAAGTAAAGTTGCTTTTCAAGATGATGCCATGCAGCACCTGAGCAACGAGTTAATGGAACACCAAAAGCGGATTGAACTGCTGCAACGGCAGGTCATGTTGTTGGCAAAGCAGTTGCAGAACCAAGATGACGGTGACATGGTATCAAGTGAGCAGGAGCCGCCGCCACCGCATTATTAATCCCTGTACAGGCCAGCGAAAACTACTCCGGTTTAAACACACCGATCAGTTGATCGCTGCCATGACCCGCTTTGCTAACCGCCGCATCGGGCTGGGTCATCTGATAGCCGCAGTGCACGCACTCCACTTTTTCGACATTGTGTTCCAGAAACAACATCATGCTATCCATGGCTTTGCATTTCGGGCAAACCGCACCCGCGATAAAACGTTTTTTCTTGCGTGTACTCATAAGGCTCTCAATCGGCGTAGCAATGGCATGAGTGCACGGGTAGAGTCGCTGGAAATACTTACTTCACCGACTTCTAGGATCACATCCTTGAACCCTTTCAGCCTGCGCAGCATCCTTGATGCTGTTACGTAAGTACACCAGCGACTCCACCTTAAGCTCAGTTCATGCTCGTGAATAATACGTATTGTACATGACTGTCATTGAAAATGATCAGTCTTCACTTAAAGAACCCACCAACAGCCCTGCCCTAACCCGGCTCAGAACTGATATACTACAGCTCACTTTTCGAGTCGCCCCTAGTAACCAGCAGAGAGTGCTTGATGATCCAACTGCAACAACTTGAATTACGCCGTGGCAGCAAAGCCCTGTTCAGCAATGCCAATCTGACCATTTTTCCCGGCCAGAAAATTGGCATTATTGGTGCTAATGGCTGTGGTAAATCATCATTATTTGCTTGTTTTCAAGGCGATTTGGCGCCGGATGCCGGCGAGCTGAGCATTCCCACTGCCTGGTCTATTGCCACGGTCGCGCAAGAAACCCCAGCACTGGACTGCAGCGCGATGGATTTTGTGCTGCAAGGCGACGAACAGCTGTACCCGGTGTTGCTGCAGATACGCCAGCACGACGATGGCGAACAAATGGCTGCCGCTCACTTGCAGATGGAGCAACTGAACGGTTACACCGCCGAAGCGAGGGCCGGTACCTTGCTGGCCGGCCTGGGCTTTAATGGCGAGATGCAGCAACAGCAGGTGAAATCGTTTTCCGGTGGCTGGCGTATGCGGCTAAACTTGGCCCGGGCACTGATGAAGCCCTCGCAACTACTGCTGCTGGATGAGCCAACCAACCACTTGGATTTAGATGCAGTGCTATGGCTTGAGAAGTATCTGGCCAGTTACGATGGCACCTTATTGCTCATAAGCCACGACCGTGATTTTCTCGATGCCGTCACCGACAGCATTGTGCATATCGAGCGGCAAGAATTACAGCTGTATAAAGGTAATTACAGCCAGTTTGAACGCCAACGCGCTGAGCGGCTGGCGCAGCATCAATCCATGTATGAAAAACAGCAGCAGCAAGTGGCGCATTTGCAACAGTTTATCGATCGCTTTAAAGCCCAAGCCACCAAAGCACGCCAGGCACAAAGCCGTATTAAAGCGTTGGAGCGCATGACCATGCTGGCACCAGCGCATGTCGACTCGCCCTTTAGTTTTTCCTTTCGCCCACCCAAGGCATTGCCAAATCCACTGTTAAAGCTGGATCAGGTGCAAATCGGCTATGGCGATACGCCAATTTTAAAGCAAATCAATTTTCAGTTACTGCCGGGCAGCCGCATTGGCTTACTGGGCCGTAATGGGGCCGGTAAATCGACCTTAATCAAGCTGCTCTCCGGCAGTCTGGCGCCGCAAGCGGGTGAGATATGGACAGCCAGCGGCATCAGTTTAGGCTATTTTGCCCAGCATCAACTGGAAACTTTACGGCCACAAGACTCCCCCTTGCAACAGCTGCTGCGCTTAGATCCCGCGGCCAGCGAGCAAAGCCTGCGCGACTTTTTAGGTGGCTTTGGCTTTCATTGCGATAAAGCGTTGGAGGCTTGTGCCCCATTTTCCGGCGGCGAAAAAGCCCGCCTGGTATTGGCCTTGCTGGTGTATCAACGACCCAACCTATTGCTGCTGGATGAGCCCACCAATCACCTGGATCTGGAGATGCGTGAAGCCATCGTGATGGCGTTGCAGGAATTCGAAGGCGCTATCGTGGTGGTATCGCACGACCGACACTTGCTAACCAGCAGCACCGACGAGTTTTATCTGGTGGCCGATGGCAAAGTAGCCCCCTTCGATGGTGACTTATCGGATTATTATCAGTGGTTGCAAAACGACAGTCGGCAACGTCAACCTCCGGCCGAACCCAAGCAAGACAGCGCCACCCAGCGCAAAGACCAAAAACGGCTGGAAGCTGAGCTTCGCAATCAACTTCGACCCCTGAAAAAGCAACTGGAACAAGCAGAAAGCAAGCAAACACAACTGACGATCCGGCTGAGTGAATTGGAGCAACAACTGTCTGATCCGGGCCTGTACGAAGCCAACCGAAAAGCCGAACTGACAGAGCTGCTGGCCGAGCAAGCCAGTGCCAGCAAAACGCTGGCACAAGTCGAAGAAAGCTGGTTTGAGCTGCAGGAGCAGCTGGAGCAGACCGAACAACAATTCTGGCAGCAGCATGCTGCCGAATAACAGTTGAAGTACACCATGCCCCAGCAGCCCACACCTGAACAGTTTTGGCAGTTTTGTCTGCAGCTGTACCCTACTATTCAGCAGCCTTTGCTGACGTTACAAGACGAGCTGGCTGCTAATGTCAATCTACTGCTGTTGCTGCTGTATGCTGAGCAGCAGCACTGGCAGTGGTCCCTAGCCGATATCCAGCAGTTGCAACAAGCGGTTACCCCGATCAATCAGCTCTATACCTTGCCCATACGCCAATTACGTCAGAAACTGAGCCGCGAGCCCAGGCTGAAGCAGGCGCTACTGCAGGCAGAGCTTGAAGCCGAAAAGCTGGAACAACAGGCGCTGCTAGCCGCCTTACCCAAGCCGGGTAATGGTAGCGGCAACGATTTACTAATGAGCTACCTGCAACAGTTACACCCAGACAACGTCCATTGGCAGTCTCTGTTGTTTGATCTGCGTCAAAGCCTGGCTGACTAAGCAGGCCTTAGCCCTAAAGCCCGCCGCAAAGCTTGATCCAGGTCAGTTTTTGCACAGCCACTTGCTTCTATACTGATTGCCGTTATCAAACAGGAGGAGCATCCCATGAACCTGTGGCAAGAATTTATATCCGATCCGGTGATCTTTATTTCCTTTACTGGGCTCGCCATCGTTATTGGCCTGTGCATCTTTTACGCGGTGTACTTTTTGTACAAGATTGGCCACGACGAACAGGCGACTAAGTAGGTCAATAGTCGTCGTTCATAGCCTCGTGGTCTCTCTGTTATTGTAGTATCTCTGTTATTATTGCAGCGTTGCATCAGACCGAATAAAAGGCACAATGCATTTACTGAGATCAACACAGAAGTTATAGTTATGTATTGATTTTAAACATAACAATCAGGGACTACAGATGCTGATGACACCCTATTGCAATTGCAGCAGCCCTTTAGCGGGCCTGCTGCTTGCAATCACTTTGCTTAGTGCTTGCGCAATTCAGCAGCTACAAGCAACACCGCAAGCACACGGCCTGCCCAATAGCATCAATACGCTCTTAGTCTGTGAGAGCTCCGTACCGGAGTACCGGGATGACTGCAGTCAGATCAGCCCAAGCGATCTAAAACAGCGAGCGAGCCAATCCTTTGCTGAAGCATCCGATAAAACGGTAGAAAACATCATCATCATCCATGCACCGAGTGCTGATGTGCAGTGGTGGCAAGCCCACAGACTTCCCGACTCCATTCAGCTTCTCTCGCTACCCCCCCGAAACAGTGATGCAAAACCTGGCAAAACAGATGCAACAGCTGCACGAGCTGTACCCGGAAATGCAGCAGCGGTTCAGCTTTACCCAACAGCCGGATGGCAGCATGGTCAATCAGCGTGGCGAGCGAATGGAGGATATAGCCCAACCAAGGCCACTTCACTTCAATGCCAGCCTTGATCCTATGCTTGCTGACTGCAATACGGCTTTAAGCTATCTCAGCAGAGAGATTTGTGAAGGCTATCTCAACCGTTGGATCGGGGCTATTGATGCCAAGCATGATGTATCACTGGAGCAGTGGCCATTCTTAGAGATAGAAGCGACAGTGGAGTTAACCAACTTGCAACAGCTGCTGTCAAACCGCACAGAACCATCTGACCTGGTGTTTAGGTTTGTTGATGGCTCGACACTGGTGCTTACGATCACCCCTTTACGGCAACCAGGTGCACCTAGAATCGTCTTGAATACCGATGCTAGCCAAACATCGCAAGGTGAATCTTTTGCGGAATATCAAGCGAACCACACTCAACCCTCAGGAGTTCGTATGTCCGGCGCGGAGCTTTCCGGCATCTATCATTATGCTGCCTGCCGCGATCAGGAAGTATTAGTAGGACGCAGCAATGAGTATCTGGTCACCACCGTCTATCACTCGGATGGGACAATTACTATTACTAGTGTTCAGCTTATGAGCTCTACCCCAATCACCGAAACCACTCAGACCTGCGATACTACTGGTGTACCTGCACCGAGTATTTAATAGTCTCAAACTGAAGACAACCAGACCTGGCAAGGTCTGGTTGTTTAAATATCTGTTAGTCAAAGCTAACTGTTAATTGCCAGCAACCTGCATCGAACTAATCAGAACCGATCCAGTATGCACGCCACCGCGTCGATCAATGTCGCTACCGATAGCGGCGATGTTCTGGAAAATATCTTTCAGATTGCCGGCAATGGTCACTTCAGCCACTGGGAACTGGATTTCACCGTTTTCTACCCAGAAACCAGCCGCACCACGGGAGTAATCACCAGTGACGGTATTGACCCCTTGCCCCATCAGCTCTGTAACCAGTAAGCCTCGGCCCATAGTGCGGCACAGCGCGGCTAAATCCTGGTCGCCATGCTGCACCAGCCAATTATGAATGCCACCGGCATGGCCGGTACTGCTTAAGCCCAGCTTTCTGGCTGAATAACTGGTCAGTAGCCAACTTGTTAAGACGCCCTGCTCAATCACCGCCAGATCGCGGGTTTTTACCCCTTCGGCATCAAAAGGGCTGGATGCCAGCGCCATCGGCAAGTGCGGTTGCTCTACAATACTGACGTGCTCAGGGAAGATCTGCTGGCCAAGTTTATCCAGCAAAAAGCTGGACTGCCGATAAATACTGCCGCCACTAATGGCACTAACCAAATGACCAAACAAGCTGCTGGCAATATCAGCGCGGAAAATCACCGGCACTTTCTCGGTAGGTACCTGACGGGCATCCAATCTGGCCACGGTTTCCTGCGCGGCTTCACGGCCGATTTGCTCCGGGCTTAATAACTGGCTGAAATCCCGGTGCACGCTGTAGCTGTAATCACGCTGCATGT
>JAIUMG010000003.1 GCA_022565655.1 Alkalimonas sp. | reverse complement strand
CAGTTGCCATTTAACGCAGCCCAGTGACCAACCAGCAATGTTGTTTTGCTGTGCTGTGGCCAGAAATGATACCAGGGCAGCCACTGTCCCTCGCGCTCAGGCAGCCCTTTTTCGGTTAGCTCCAGGGCACCATCTGCGCGACATAGCCGCATGCGGGTCAGAGCATTAATGGTAAAGCGCCATTGTTCAGCTTCAGACTTGGCATCTTGCCAGCGTGAGGGCTCATTGCCATACATGTCGCGACACAAGCGCTCTGGGTCGCTTTGCAGCAGCCGGGAAACTCGTGCTGCTTGCTGCATGGCTTCAGTTCTGTCCCAGCCCGGAGGTATGCCCGCATGCACCATCAGCAGGCTGTCTGTTGGGCTGTGGATCAGTGGCTGCTGGCAGAGCCATTCAATCAGGGATGCATAATCTGGATGTTGTTGCAGTGCTTGCAGTTGATCGGTGCTTTTGACCCGACCATAGCCATAAAAACTGGCAATCAGGTTCAGGTCATGGTTACCAAGTACTGTCGTGGCTGCAGCGCCCAGGCTTCGGATATACTGCAGTGTCTCCAGTGACTTTGGGCCGCGCGCAACCAGGTCGCCACAGAGCCAGAGCTGGTCGGCCGCTGGGTTGAAGTTGATCTTTTCCAGCAGTTGCTGCAATTGATCATAACAACCCTGGATATCCCCTAGTGCATAAGTGGCCATGAACGCTTTTAATTTAATATATTTGGAATAGCCAACCTGAACAGAGGAATGTCTACTTGAAACTCCTGCTGTTCCTCGGTTTGCATGATGGTTTTCATCACATAGTGGCCTTGCATGGTGCCTACCGGTGTTTCCAGAACCGCACCGCTGGTGTAGCTGTACTGTTCATCGGGGGCAAGCGTTGGCTTTTCACCGACCACACCTTCGCCATCGACTTCGACTTGCTGACCGTTTGCATCGCTGATCAACCAATGCCGACGAAGCAACTGCACGGTTTGCTCGCTTTGATTGTGGATCTGAATGGTGTAGGCAAACACATATTTATCTTGTTCTGGCACTGACTGACCATCAACATAAAATGTCTGCGTTTCAATATGGATGCTGGGTGGCATGGTCATGAAGCATTTTCCTGTTGTGTATGAAGCCACTGGGCGATACGGATAAAATCAGCGACCGACAATTGCTCTGGCCGTTGGCCAGGGTCGAGCTGTAAGGCAAGCAACTGCTCTGCTGTTGCAATATTTGCCAGACAATTACGTAAGGTTTTACGGCGTTGATTGAATGCTTCCAGGCAGACTTGATTCAATAAGTGTACAGGAACTTCTTCATGTTCTGGACGCTGTTTCGGGATCAGCCTTACCACTGCTGAGTCGACCTTGGGAGCTGGCTTGAATGCTCCGGGGCCAACTTCGACCACAGGCATGGCATTGCAGTAATATTGTGTCATCACACTCAGGCGACCAAAGGCTTTACTGCCTGGCGCTGCCGTCATACGCTGCACCACTTCCTTTTGCAGCATAAAATGCATATTTTCAATGTCTGAGCAGTAGCGAAATAAATGAAACAATAAAGGGGTCGAGATATTGTAAGGCAAGTTACCAAAAATTTTTAGCTTCTGGCCGGGTTTTACCAATTGCGCAAAATCATACTTCATGGCATCGGTCTGAAGAATGGTTAGCTTGCTTGCCATCGTTGGGTGTTGTTGCAATCGAGCTGCCAGATCACGATCCAGCTCAATGACCGTGAGATGATCGGTCAGCTCGGTGACTGGTTCGGTGATAGCGCCTAACCCTGGCCCGATCTCAATCAGGTTTTCTCCTGGCTGAGGACGAATGGCTTTGACAATACGTCCGATGACGACGGGGTCGTGTAAAAAATTCTGACCAAAGCGCTTTCTTGCTTTGTGTTCTGGGGGCGAGTAGGCCGTCATGTCATGGTTTCCGTTGCTGGGTGCTGGTCGCTTTGCATAATTGCATGGCTTGCTCAACTGCGTGCAGCAGGCTGCCTGCATCGGCTTGCCCACTGCCGGCTAGATCCAGCGCAGTACCGTGGTCGACCGATGTGCGTATTAATGGCAAGCCCAGGCTGATATTGACCGACTTACCAAAGCCCATGTGTTTAAGTACAGGAAGGCCCTGATCATGATACATTGCCAGCACCGCATCTGCATCATCCAGATATTTTGGTTGAAATAAGGTATCTGCGGGCAGTGGGCCTATCAAATCCATCCCCTGAGCCCGCAGCGTATCCATGGTTGGGATCATGACATCAAGTTCTTCACGACCAAGGTGACCATTTTCTCCGGCATGCGGGTTTAGCCCACAAACATAGATACGTGGCTGTTCAATACCAAACTTTTGCTGCAAATCCTGATGCAGTACTTGCAGCACCACTTGCAATCTTTCTGCAGTAATTGCTTTAGCAACATAAGCTAATGGGATATGGGTGGTAGCCAGGGCAACCCGTAAGCCCTCGGTAGCCAGCATCATGACGACATGGCTACTATTGCATTGATGCGCAAAAAACTCCGTATGACCGCTAAACGGAATGCCTGCCTGATTAATAATGCCTTTATGCACCGGGCCAGTGACGATAGCGTCAAACTTTCCGGCGATAGTTTGCTCGCCAGCAAATCGAAGTGTTTCGACGACATAAGGGCCATTGGCCTCATTCAACTGACCTGGTATCACGGGCTCGGCCGTGCTGAAGTGAGCCAGCGTCAAGGTGCCTGCTTGTTGCGGCTGAGCCGGTTTATCCGGCTGATAAGGCAGCAGTTGTATTGGCTGCAGGCCCAGTTGCTCTGCGCGTTGCTGCAGAACCTCACCATCACTACAGACCACCAGTTCAACTGGCCAGCTTTGTTGAGCAAGCTGCAGGACTAAATCCGGACCAATACCGGCAGGCTCCCCTGGAGTGATGCCTATGCGCAATGTCATCAATTACTCCACAATTTCCACATAGGCTTCATCACGCATCTCACGAAGGAAATTACTGGTCTCTTCGTTAAAGCGACGGTTGAAAATCATCCGGTAGATCTGTTCCCGCTGGTTTTCAACGGTTGCATCAACAGAGCGTCGGTCAAGTAATTGCACAATGTGCCAGCCATGTTCGGTACGAAACGGCTCGCTCAGCTCATTCAGTTCCAGACGTTTTAACGTATCACGAAACTCAGGGACATACATCTCGGGATCGGCCCAGCCTAAATCGCCACCATTGTTACGTGAGCCAGGATCTTCAGAGTGCTCCCGGGCAAAGGCAGCAAAGTCCGCGTCACCATCTTTGAATTCACGGGCAAAGCGGGCAAGCGTCTCTCTGGCCCGCTCTTCACTTAAGATAATCGATGGGCGGATCAGCACATGTCTGGCTTTAACCTCCTGCACCTCGGCAACATTTTCACCACGCACGTCAAAAATAGTCAGAATATGAAAGCCAGCACCAGAACGTAAGGGACCTATCAGGTCGCCACGTCGTTTATCTCTGATCGCTTCTGCAAATAAGGTTGGCATTTCATTGATATTCATCCAGCCCATATCGCCACCTTCAAGCGCACGGCTACCTGATGAGGAGGTCAGTGCTTGCTGACGGAAGTCACTGCCTTCTTTTAATAGCTTTAATACCGCTTCGGCACGGTTGCGAGCGCTGTCTATATCTTCAGTTGTGGCCTGGCTCGGCAGGCCGATCAAGATATGACCAATATTGTATTGCTCGGTAGTCGCCCCTTGCTCTTGCATCACACGCAGTAAGCTTTCGACTTCTTGCGGGCTGATGTAAATTCGACGCTGTACACTGTTACGCAACACTTCATTGGTGGTAATTTCTTCACGAAGACGCTCGCGGAAAGACTGATAGCTGCCTTCTTCGGCGACGACTTGCTGGCGAAATTGCTCCAGAGTCATGCCTTCATCGGCTGCAATACGCTGGATGGTTTGGTCCAGTTGGGGATCGCTGATTTGCAATCCCATACGCTCCGCCATTTGCATTTGCAGGCTGGTGTTAATAAGACGGTCGAGTGCCTGTACTCGTAATACTTCATCGGACGGTAAAGTCTGGCCCTGGGCTACCGCGTTGCGTTTGACCCGTTGCACCACCTCTTCCACTTCAGATTTCAGTACTACGCCACTATCAACAATAGCCGCAATACGATCCACTTGCCGTTCGCTGGCTGTTGCCATCGCTACGCTTTGCAACAAGATGCAGCCGAAAATAATACTCGAAAATAACTTCATAAATTCCTACACTAATTATTTAATAAATATGGACGTCGATAGCTGAAGATGCCATTTGATAACATGTCTGTGACGGCAAAACCAGCTTTATCGCCAAAGCCTTTTAAGACAAATTGTAAAGAAACTCCGTTGTCGAAGGTACTCGGAATATTCAAATCTGTTGGGTTACGGGTTAGGTCGGTTGCTATTTGTCTGCGAGCAACCAACCGTACAGCCCAACAGCAGGACTCGTATTGGACACCAAAATGCGCCTCCATCATTTGGCTGTGACTTAGGTCAAAGTAATAACTACCAAACACTTGCCAGTTATCTGCCACCGGTTGAGTGCCTAACATACCGATTTGACTAATTTCGTAATCTGAGACTGCCTTGCTATATCGATGGTTCAATTGAAAGAGAGTTTTATCATTGCCGCGATAATCCAGCGTCATATTGCTTTTTATTAAATTACGGTTATCACTGTCGTATTGGACCCCGGCACTGACGAACCAGCGTCGATGCCATTGCCACATGGACTCAGCAGCAAGCATCGACTCAATATCGGTCAGGCTTTGTTGAAATGGGTCTTGCAGCTCTGTGGGGGAGGTAATAAAAAATATTTGCCCCAGACTGAAACGAAACTGCTCCCGATCGTTGGCGTCGTAGATACGGCTGGTGGCACCTAGTGTCAGTTGATTGGCTTCATTGATACGATCCAGCCCGGAAAAGCGATTTTCACGGAATAAGCCAAAATAATCATCTTGCAGACGTGTGGTATCAAACAGCCCTATCTCTGATTGAGCCCGATGAGGAATATACAAATATTGCACTTGCGGTTCAAACGTTTGTACGTTCAGTTCACCCTGTCGACTCAGGCTTCGTTCAAAGTTTAATTGACCTCTGAGACGAAACTTAGGCAGCGTGCGCTGGATGTTTCGAGCCTGGCTTTGTAATTCATCGCTATTCTGTTGATAACGGGTATGCATCAGGCTGGCCTCAGCAGTGAACTCCATGGCCGGGGAAATAAAGGGTAAGCGAATGGTTGGTTCCATATGGGCCCGGTGGGCTGAATGGATAAGTGCCTGCTCATTTCGAAAGTAGGCGTATTGCGCTTGCCAGTCAAACTCCACTCCAGCCAGAAGTGGCATAGGTTCAGCAGAGCGAAGCTCAACAACAGGCAAGGCCGCATACGCTTTGTCGTAGTTACCCAGCACCGTAAAGTCTTGCAATTGCAGGCTGGCCAAAACATCGTCGCCGTAGTAGGTCAGGTTGCCTTGCTTCAGTAACTGGGTGTCACTTTGATTGATGTAATCTGACCCCAGATCAGCAAGATAAGCATCATCACTGATATCCGTTACATCCAGAGTCGCCCGCCAGCGAGGGGTAAAGTCGCTGCGCTGATTGTAATGACCAAGGTAGCGCTGAGCCAAGTCAGGCTTTTCACGATCCTTATGCATGTACTCAACATGCAGCAGCCCTTGATGTGCTGCTGTAAGGTAGCGAAACTCGGATTTAAGCTGATAACCCCGGTTGGTCATTAAGCGCGGTGTTAACGTTAAATCGTAGTTTTCTGCCAGATTAAAGTAATACGGTAGCTCCAGGTCGACACCAAGTCGCTGTGAGCTACTCACATTAGGAAGCAGCAAACCGGATTTACGGGCATCAGTGATTGGAAACGACAAGTAAGGCAGGTACAGCACGGGGATATCCCGTACTTTAAATACGGTATGCCAGGCCTGTCCCCAGCCCTCATCCGCATTCAGTGTAATCTCATTGGCGTGCAGCGCCCAGCTGTTATCCCCTTGAGGGCAGGCAGTAAAACTGGCTTGATTAAGGATCAGAGATGTTTCTGCTGCCAATAAAGAGTCGGCGGCTCCTCGTCCAGCCTGAGTGGTTAGCTGATAATCGGCGCCAAATAACTCTACCTGGTTTTGTTGCAAGTCGGCAGAAAACCGTTGACTGCGAACCGCCACTTCGGGGCTGAAGTAGTTAATGCCGCCGTCAGCCGTAATAATTTGGGCTGGTTGGTTAAAGCTGGCCCGTGGAGCTTGCAGCAGGGTGTCGCGATAGCTGACCTGAACATCACCAAAAAAGCTGGCCAGTTGATTGTTACTAAGCTCAAGCCCATCTGAATCAATGGAAACCAGTGAGTTGTGCTGATCAAGGTTTGCCAGTGCTGCTGGCACTGGCGTGGCAGGATAGCAGCTTTCAATGATGGCATTATCGGCATAAGCATTGGCCGTGGCCACCAGGCACACTAAATAAAAATTGGTCAAGCGGAACGTCATGTGCCTTATAAACCTTGAAAATAGAGCCGTTGATTAGGGTTGTAGATTGACCGCTATGATAAAGCAATTTGCTGGCTGCCGCTATGCTGTTCTGGCTGGAAATGCTGGATCTTTCCTCTTCTCTATGCTGGTACCAAACGTTTTGACTGCTATAATAGCGTCTTGTTTTTTGGGGTGAACCAGAGTTTGTTGATGACTTTGATGAATTTGCCGGTTTCCTAGCTGGAGAGTGTGTGGGTGTGGGGTAAAATTCTCGGCGCTTTATTTGGGATGGCAATCTTAAAGCTACCCGGGCTGTTCATTGGTTTGTTATTAGGACATTGGTTCGACCAGGCCTTACGGCAGCGCTTTGAAAGCAGGGGGGGCTTTCAAGGTCTTTTTAACAGCCATAAGGAAGCCCAAGGCGTTTTTATGTACAGCACTTTTGCGGTGATGGGACACCTGGCGAAATCAACAGGAGTGGTGACACAGGCGCATATTCGTCAGGCGCAGCACTTTATGACTCAGCTTGGGTTGTCAGCCCAACAGCAAAAAGAAGCTCAGGATGCCTTCCGGGATGGCAAGGCGGCAGCTTTCCCATGGCAGCAACAGCTGGCTGATTTAAAGATGGCGTACCTGAACCGTCCTGATGTATTGATGCTGTTTATGGAAATTCAAATGAGTATTGCCTTAGTGGATGGCCAGCTCACCAGTCAACAACGGCAAATCTTGACCCGGATTGCTGAACTACTCGACTTCTCACCGTTGCAGTTTGAACAAATACTTGGTCGTTATGAAGCCGAAGCCCGCTTTCAACACCGGCGACACCATGCCAATCATTCAACACACAAGCCACAGCGAAGCTTAGCCGATGCGTACGCACTACTTGGCACGACAGAAGGTTGCAGTGCTCAGGAGTTAAAGAAAGCTTACAAGCGACAAATGGCGCAGCATCATCCGGATAAGTTGGTAGCTCAGGGCATGCCACCCGAAATGCAAGAGCTGGCAAAACAAAAAACTCAAGAGATCCAAGCCGCTTATGAATTGATTAAGCAGCACCGGGGTCTTTGATAGTGCTGCTAGTTCCTAATGAGTACATGATATCAATATGAGTGAAGGTTATCGCTTTATGCAGTTAGATTATGCCTGGTTTCAACGTTTGCAGCGGATAGAGCAGAGTCGATACTTTCAGGGGTTCGTCATCGCCGTCATAGTGATTGCAGCCTTGGCCGTGGGCGCCAAAACCTATCGTTTACCACTCTGGCTTGAGCAGAGTATCGGTGTGCTGGATATCGCGATTACACTTTTTTTCTTGTTTGAAATTACCATTCGGTTTTTATCTGCTGAACAAAAAAGACGTTTTTTCCACGATGGTTGGAATGTGTTTGATACCTTCATTGTGGTGGCAAGTCTGGTGCCATTACCAGACAGTGAAATGGTGGTGATTGGCCGTCTGCTGCGTGTCTTAAGAGTACTTCGCCTGGTCTCTATTGTGCCTGAGTTGCGTTTTCTGATTAATGCCTTGTTGAAAGCTATTCCTAAAATGGGCTACATCGCTTTATTGATGTTTATTATTTTCTATATTTTTGCCGCGGTTGGCTCCATATTTTTTGCAAAAATCGATGAGTTTCTCTGGGGCGATATCGCCATTTCCATGCTGACCTTGTTCCGGGTCGCGACCTTTGAAGACTGGACCGACGTGATGTATGACACCATGGAAGTGTATCCTCTGAGTTGGATTTACTACATTGTGTTTATTTTTCTGACGACCTTTATCTTTTTGAATATGATGGTGGGTGTGATCCTGGAGATAATGACCAATGAAACACGCAAGGAAGATCACCAGCAACAGGAAGATCATCATGGTGAACTGCTGCAGCAATTGTCCTTATTGCAGCAGCAGGTCGCTAGCTTAAACCGGCGGCTGGATCAGCAGCATGATGAAACGGAGGGCTCCTGAGCTTGTTCAGCCGTGGCTGCTGGCAGTAAGTAGTTATCAAAGGTGAAGACTTCATTCTGGTTCAGGTTGACCTTTCGGTAGCCGGGCGCCTCTTCCAGCACTTCAACCTGGTTGGTCAACTCGGTGATTGAGCAGTTATAGGTCGGTAATACTTCTGCTAAGTAGCGGGCCATCGATCGTAACTGGGCACTGGCCGCCAGCCGCTTGGTTTCAGCTTCATCACGACAGACATGAGCACTTTCAACCAGTAACATGGTAGCGCCAACCAGGGACGCTGGCTCTTCTATCAGTGGCGGCGGCTGGTGAACTATCGGGGCTGGGGCTGAACAGGCTTGAAGCAGACCTAGTGTGAGGAACGATAATAACAAGCGGCTTTGATGAGTCATAATAAAATTCCGAATCCAGAAAAGTGATCATCATGTTGATCGGTGTTACCAGATTATAACCCCAAATAGCTCAACCAACCATAGACTTCCTTGTACATTAATTGCTGAGTGGTTTCGAGCTCGGCATGGCCGCTGAGCAGGCGTTGACGATAGAGTAAGTTCGCATTTTTCCGGCTCCATTGTTGTCGCTGAATCAGGGTCTGCTGAATATGTGGATGATCCTGATGGTGCGCTATATCCAATGTGGGGATCGTTAAGGCGCCAATGCGTTGTGCCAGCTCACGGTTAATTGCCGGATCAGCCTCATAACTGCTCAATAAGATGAGCGCATCAGCTTGCCTGGTCATATCAAGCCAATCGAGCTGAGTCAGCAAACTGGCGCTTGACCCTTGAGCCAGAACGACCAGATGGCCAGACGGCATTTCGCTATCACTTAACAGCAGGTTCAGCCGTTGCTGCAGTGGTTCGCTGCTGTTCTGTTCATTTGTGGGCGATGATGGCGGCATCAGTGCGATGGTATGCCAACCCAGATCATTAAACGCCTGCCGCAGGAAATTAAGTTGTCGGGGCGTCGCGGGGTGCAAAGATGCATCAGGGATCAGTATCAAGGTGCCTTTTTCAAAGGCGGTCATGGCGGGGCGATGAATAATGGTAAAGGTATCTTGCTCGTTGCTGATTTGTTTAAACTCCCACTCAGGCAACTGCCGCTGTAAATCAGCTATGGTTTGTTGCTCATTGGCTTGCAGCTGACTCGATGGCAGATAAATGAGTAGAAGTAAAAGTGCGGTATAAACACAAAAACGATACATGAATGACCCTTTGCTGTCTTCTTGCATACAGTATCGGCCATTTTTATAAAAGCTGAAAAAAATAAAGCCGCATAGTGCGGCTTTATGTTCAAAGTAGACCCTGTATTAACGCATAACGGGTTCTTTGATCTTCGCAGTAACCAGAGCTTCAATACGTTGGTTCGCACGATGTGCTTCACGGCTGGTGCCTTCCATACGTGGCTTAGTGAAGCCATAGCCTTTGGTGGTAACACGTGAAGCTTCAACACCATGGGTGTTGACCAGTAAGTCAGCTACCGCTTTAGCACGACGCTCTGATAAGCGCATGTTGTAATCGGCAGCACCAATACGTGATGCATGGCCTTCGATTTCAACACGAGCGGTTGGGTAGCGCTTCAGGTAATCGGCTAAACGGGCAACATCTGCACGCTGCTCACGAGATACTTCGGCTGAGTCAAAAGCAAACAGAACGCGAATTTCTGCACTGCCAATACGTTGCTCAACTTCGGTGTAAATCGTACAACCATCAGCATCAACTTTATGTCCACGAGGTGTATTCGGACACTTGTCACGGCTATCTGGTACACCATCACCGTCGCTGTCAACTTCAGCTGGTGCTGGGGTTGGTGCTGGCGCTGGCGCTGGAGCCGGGGCCGCTGATGATGAACCGAAGTAATAGCTTAAACCGACCTTAATGCCTGCATCTGCCCAATTACCATTGTTGACACCTTGGTAGCGGTTTGCTTCAGCAAAGAAAGAAACATTTTCGTTCAGGAAGGCGCGATAGCCCAGACCCACATTTACTGCATCGGTATGGCCAATGTTAAAGTGTTTTACACCAGCCACGATATAAATACCACTGTTATCAAGATGATACAGTGCATCAATACCAATACGGTCACCGGTGATACGGTCGCTGGTCAGTTTATTCTTCAGACGCTGACGTGCATACTCAACACGAACTGCCCAGTTTTCATCGAACCGGTACCCAAGATCAAAGCCGATCCCTTCGCCGCGGGTCAGGTAATCCCAATCTTCATTGCGGGTTTTTTTGCGGTCAGGCATATAATATTCGGCGAAAATTGAGCCAAACACACGATCTTGCAATTCTGCAGCGCTAGGGGTGTTGGCGGCAGCCGTCCCTGACATCAGAGGTAAAGCGGCAAGCACAGCCAAAGTACAAATTTTACGTTTCATCCATTTCTCCTTAGGTGAAGTCCAACAGACCCAATTTTATAGTGAAACTGCTTATTTAACAAATCAATCCAATAAATAAACGGGTCAAAAGCTGAAAACACAGTAATTATTTTCGCTGAGTATGATTTTATAGCATAAAACTGAACGCTAGGTTAACAATTACCTGCTCTCAGCTTTTTCTTTGGGCGGTATTGACTCAAAAAGGGCACTCAGCAGAAAATTGCACCGGCAAATCAGAGCCAGGGTGTTTAAACTGGATCCACTCTGCGTGCAATAATAAGCGCGAAGCTGGCGTGTCTTGATCACTGCGATAAAACTTATCGCCAAGGATAGCATGGCCAAGCCATTGCATATGCACTCTGAGTTGATGAGAGCGCCCGGTCACAGGAAACAATAAAACCCGACTTTTTGTCGCCGAGTGGCTCAGGCGCTGAAAATGCGTCAAGGCTTTTTTGCCAGTCAGAAAACACACTTTTTGTTTTGGCCGGTTTGGCCAGTCGCAAATCAGTGGCACGCTGATGCTGCCTTGTGTGGCAAGTAGCTGGCCAGCCACCGTTGCCTGATACCGCTTTTGCACAAGGCGTGCAGAAAACTGCCGATTGAGTTCACGTTGAGCCTGGCTATGCATCGCCATCACCATCAGACCAGATGTCGCCATATCCAGCCGATGCACCACTCGGGCATGTGGCCAGACCCGCTGGACCCGTGCACTTAGGCTGTCACAATGCTCAGGGGCTTTACCCGGCACACTCAATAAGCCACTGGGCTTATTTAATACCACGATATCGTTATCCTGGTACAGGATATCCAGATACGGGTGCTGCGGGGGGCGATAATTTAGCAGCATGCAATTTTACTGTTTATCATGGCTAACCACGACCAGTCGCACCGCATCAAGTTTCAGACGTGCTTTATCAATATAAGTGTTCAGCTCGGTTTGCTGTTGTTGTAAATAAGCAATTTCTGCCGGCCTGACCGCCGGGTTGACCGCCTGTAACTGCTGTAATCGTTGAATTTCTTCTTGCAGGGCTTGCTGCATTTGCTCTTTGGCCTGTTGTTTCACCGCAGCAAGCTGCTGCAGGGCGTGCTGTTCGGCCTGCTGCAGAACGGGGTCCAATTGACTACGTAATGCTCTGACAATCTTGACTGCTGCCTGTTTGGCGACTGGCTCTAATTGCTTTTCGAGCTGCTCAGCTGGGACTGCTTGGGCTAAATTCCGGCCCTGAGTCTCCAGCAATAAGCGCAATGGAGTGACCGGTAGATAGCGACCCAATTGCAGTACGGGTGGTGCGCTGGCTTCAACCAGGTAGATCAGCTCCAGGAACCAGCTACCGGCGGGCAAAGCCGGGTTGTTTAATAAAGCGACCGTGTTGTTGCCACGTTGTTCCTGGGTTAATAAATCCAGTGTGTGCAGCACCATAGGGTGATCCCAGCTTAGAAATTGAATGTCTTCCTGAGCCAGCGCGGTAGCACGATCGAAAGTGACGCTGACGCCTTCATCATTCAGGCCCGGATAGTGACTTATTTCCATGTGCTCTGACGTTTTCAGGATTAGGCAAGTATCACTGCGCTCTTCTTGCGTGATGCCCAATTGATCCCAGCTCTGGAACATGAAACTGGCCAGATGGTGCTGACGATCCAGTTGGATCAGTTGCTCGCTCAGTTGCTGAGCACTCTGACCACCGGAGGAATGGATTTCCAGCAGCTGATCTCGACCTTGCTCCAATTGCTGCAGCAATTGCTGATGGCTCTGTTGACTACGCTGGATCAATCGAAGCAAATCAGCGGCTGCCCAACTTGGTTTGAGCATCAGTTCTATGAGATCTGGACCATAGTGTTGATGCAAAGCAGCGCCTGTTTGGCAAGTGTGCTCTAACGCGTTCAATGCCTGATGATACCACTGCACCAGGTAATCCTGAGCATGCTGGCTAAAGTGCAGCACATGCAGCTGAATATCTTGCTGTTGACCAATTCGATCCAGCCGGCCAATGCGTTGCTCCAACAAGTCGGGATTTAACGGTAAGTCAAACAGCACTAGATGATGAGCAAACTGAAAGTTGCGTCCTTCGCTGCCTATTTCGGAGCACAGCAGGATCTGGGCACTGTAATCTTGTTGGGCAAAATAAGCGGCGGCTTTGTCTCGCTCCAGTATGCTCATTTTCTCATGAAAAACCGCAGCGCGGATCCCTTCCCGCTGCATCAGTGCTCTTTCAAGCTCGATAGCCGTTTGGGCATGAGCACAAATCAACAAAAACTTGTCTGTTTTGTGCTGTTTTAATAAGGAAATTAAAGCAGGGATCCGGGGATCAATCTCCACCCAGGCTTGCTGAGCACCGCTTTGTTGATAGAGGCGCTCTGGTGTCAGGAGCTGGCTGGCCGCATCTTTTGGCAGCTGTTGTTGCGCGATCTGCTGCTTTAATGCCGCTGCAGTTTGTTCATACTGCTGCGGGGTGGCTTGGGGTAATAACTGAGCATGTCGTTTGGGAAAGCCCTGAATGGTTCTGCGGCTGTTGCGGAACAAGATCCTACCGGTGCCATGCCGGTCGAGTAAGGGTTGCAGTAAGTGCTGCGCCGCTTGCTGGCGCTCGGTGCTGTCCGCTGTGTTTGCTTGTAAGGTATCCAGCGCTGGAGAGAGCTGCTCATCTTGCAACAAATCCATTAAGGATTGGCGACTGGATGCGC
Source organism: Alkalimonas sp. (assembly GCA_022565655.1). Lineage (GTDB taxonomy): Bacteria > Pseudomonadota > Gammaproteobacteria > Enterobacterales > Alteromonadaceae > Alkalimonas. Next base: position 14,578 of record JAIUMG010000003.1, on the reverse strand, counting down.
TCAGCGGTTGTTCATGCAGTACCGACTTGGCCAGAGCAGCAATATGTTGATAATGCTGCTCTTGCTGCACAAATTCGTGGTAATCGTAGAAGCGGTCAGGGTCAAGCAGTTGCAGCCGGGCAAAATGGCTGCGGTGGCCAAGTTGATCAGGGGTCGCCGTCAATAAAATAATGCCAGGGATGGTCTCTGCCAGATCCGCAATGCATTGATAAGCGGCGCTAGGTTGAGTCTCACTCCACTCCAAGTGGTGCGCCTCATCAACCACCATCAGATCCCAGCCAGCGTCAACCGCCATTTGTTGCCAGCTGGTCTCAGAACTTAAAAACTCCAAGCTGCACAGCACAAGCTGTTCAGATTCAAAAGGATTCTGTTGATCCAGTGCACTTTGCTGACAGCGCTCCTGGTCAAAAATAGCCACCGGCAAATTAAAGCGCCGCAACATTTCAACCAACCATTGATGTTGCAGCGACTCGGGTACGACGATCAACACGCGCTGTGCTAAACCACAAATCAGTTGTTGATGAATAATCAATGCCGCTTCAATGGTTTTACCCAAGCCAACTTCATCCGCCAGCATCACACGAGGGGCATGCCGTTTAGCAACTTCTTCGGCAATATACAGCTGGTGTGGGATCAGATCGATACGGCCGCCACTGAGGCCTCGCAGCGGATTTTGTTGCAATTGATGCAATCGTTGCAAGCTTTGGTAGCGCAAGCTGAAAGCATCCAGCCGGTCAATCTGGCCTGAATACATCCGATCTTGTGGTTGACTGAAGCTGAGGAAGTGATCCAGAAATGTTTCCCGTAGTGTCACCTGCTGTTGAGTCAAGACATCCACGCCTTGGTAGATCAACAAGCCGTCGTCTTCATGCACTTCAGTTACATCGAGCTCAAGGTCTTCTGCACTGCGAATACGATCGCCTGGAACAAAGCGAATCCTGGTCAAGGGTGCCTGTTGTCGTGCATAGCAGCGCTGCTCACCGCTGGCGGGAAACAAAAGGCTGACGCTACGCTCATCCAGAGCAATAATGGTACCTAAACCTAAATCGGATTCACTATCACTGATCCAACGTTGACCCAAAGCAAAAGACATGAAGATTCCTGTGACTGAAAGGGGGCGTCATGGTACAGGGAAATTGTTTTTTCTGCATCCTCAAAATTGATCATAGAGGTCGTCATACGTTGGTCATGAAGCCGACATACACTTGTCTTGAACTGTTTGCTTATTTATTCAGCAATTGTGGGGTTAAAAGTTCTTTCGCTACGACCAAGTTACACTATGCTTAATAAAAGACAACCTGTTCTCTGCTGATTCTCACTACCGCCTCCAAGGAGCTGCGTATGGCGCGAAAAAGAAGTAAGAAAGTCTATGTCCTCGATACCAATATTCTTTTGCACGAACCCTTTGCATTTTTGAATTTTCAGGAACACGATGTGGTGATCCCGATGACGGTATTGGAAGAGCTGGACCACATCAAAGACCGGAATAAAGATGTCAGCCGGGATGCGCGGGTGGCGATACGAGCTTTGGAAGATGCCTTACGTGATGCATCTCCAGAACAAATGCTGCATGGGGTTGCCTTACCACAACACGGTGAAATGAAGGTGTCCGGGCATTTGTACATTATTAATGATCATCATTTGAAAGATGAACTGCCAGGGTTACCCGGTGGCGAAAACGATCATCTGATCATCAATACGGCTTTGTACTTACAGCGTGAGCGTAGCCCGCAAAAAGTCATCTTGGTGACTAAAGATATTAATATGCGTCTGAAAGCTAAGGGCGCAGGCTTAAAGCTGGTTGAGGACTATCGGACCGATCAATTGATCGATGACGTGCGCTTTTTGTACAAGGGGTATTATCGCTTCAGTGGTGAGTTCTGGACACAAGTGAAAGATTGCCAGACAGAGCAGAAAGACCGTGATGTCTATCACTTGCTGGAGCGGCGCTTGTTGCCAGATGCCTACATCAATGAATTCCTTATTGATGAAGCAGAGTCTTTTGCCGGGCAAGTGGTGGCGATTGATGAGCAACAAATTCAGGTCAGGGATCTGGGATATGAGCGCATGATGCATCGCCATGCCTGGGGTATTACCCCGAAAAATATTTATCAGGCGATGGCGATGGAGGCATTGCTTGATCCTCAGATGGATTTAGTGATTCTGACAGGGCCAGCTGGCTGTGGTAAAACCTTGATTGCGCTGGCCGCAGCTCTGGAGCTGGTGATTGAAAAAGGTCTGTACGATAAAGTCATTGTGACACGAAACACCCCTGAAATCGCCGAGTCGATAGGCTTTTTACCTGGTACCGAAGAGGAAAAAATGGCGCCATGGTTGGCGGCAATCACCGATTCACTGGAAGTGCTGCATAAAACCGATGAACACCCGCATGCCAGTGTCGGTTACATTATGGATAAAGCCAACATTCAATTTAAATCCGTCAATTTTATGCGTGGGCGCAGCATTCAGAATGCTATTGTCATTTTAGATGAGTGCCAGAACCTCAGTGCGGCTCAGTTGAAAACCATCATTACCCGTTGTGGTGAAGGTACTAAACTGATTTGTTCGGGTAATCTCAGTCAAATCGATAGTAACTATCTGACGGCAGTGACCTCAGGCTTAACTTACATTGTGGAGCGGTTTAAAAACTTTCAGGGCAGTGCCACCATTAATCTGAACGGAGTAGTGCGCAGCCGGCTGGCTTCTTTCGCCGAGGAAAATTTATAGCAAGCGATAATTAACGACACCGGGTTGCAGGTACATCCGGTAGCGCGAGGACAGTAGCCCGACAGGTTGCAGAGCTGGACCTGTCGGGTCAGCCAATACGTAGTTTTGCCCTTCTAGTTCAAGTTGCAGGTCATCGTCATTGGCTTGCATGCCGATGGCCAGTACGGCATGGTTGGGTAGATAAATGATCGCCAACCTGACATCGGGGACCAGTAGCTTTAACAAGGCTGCCATCAGGACCGCTTTGCTATCGCAATCTCCCTGATGTTGCTGGATCACCCGCAGTGGTGGACTGAAGCCTTCCCCACCGCTGGCGGCACGGTCGGTAAGCTGTTGGTAGGGGATCCGTTGGATCCAATCCAGCAAGAACTGGCTAAGCTCGCGCGTGGTGGTGTAAGGGAATTTTTGCTGCAGTGACATGGCTATCGGCATGAGATCGGGCATGCTCTGCTGCATGATGCGTTGATGATCGACCATGATGACCTGCCGTCTGGGCTTGAGTTGCCATTCTGTATGATAAATTTGTTCCAGGTAGTGCTGATGAGCCAGCTGCATGGCTTCGTCCAATTGCCGTCGGCTTTGTTCAGCCTCGGCCTGGTCGCGAGCTTTGAGCTGATAATCAATGCCGGTTCTGCCCGGTAGCAACTGAACCTGGACTGAGGGCAGCTCTGCAGCTTTCTGCATCAAGGCCTGACGCCTGTAGGTGTCGGCCAGCTTGGCGGAATAACGTCGAAAGCCGGGCAGCTGCTGTTGCATGCTTTGCTGTGGGATGCTGAAAGCAAATTGCGTTAACTGACCGTTTTGTTGCCATTGATAGTGAAAATGCAAGTGATCATCACTTTGGCTTTTTTGTAGTTGCATGCTCGCGGCCCCGGATAGCGGGCTGAGCAACAGCAACAAGCTGATTAACCAGCCAGCTCTGAGGATACTGCTTGTGCTTTTTTTCGCTGCCATAGCAGCAAGCTTAGCCCGAGCAGCGAAAAAATACCAAAGCTTCCGCCATAAGACGCAATCACCTCGACTCGTTGCCGATCGCGCTCATAATCTTCCAGCGGCAGTAAGTCCAGTGCGGCTTCATCGTAACCGGATAGCTCAGCCAGCAACCAACCGGAGCTGGCATCATAAAGGCGGATAATCAAGGTGTAATAATCGCTGGGGTAATTGGCCTCCAACGTCGTGTCAATGGCGAACCAGTCATCCCGGCTTTGGCCATACAAGGTAAAGATAGAGCTGGTGTGAAACACTTGTTCGGGTCGGTTAGCACGTTGCAAGCTAAATTCAGCAAAAACGGCCTGACTACTGCGGTTGGTGTCAGCATCAAATTCGACATACAGTTGATGATAAAAGCCGTTGTTATTCAGATCCCCACTCAGCTCAATATCGATACTGTGAAACCAAACCTCGGTGCTGAAACTCTGACTTCGAACCAATCCGGCAGACTCCAGCGGCTGACTGTCCTGTTCCATGGCGCCATAAAACTCCTGAGTCTTAGCTGAGGGCGCTTGTTCAGCCGCTGCTGTTGTGGCTATCGTCGAAAGCAGCAACGCTAGGATAAGAAAGATTTTCATTGGCTATTCCTTCATGCAACACTTCAGTACAATAACAGGTATAGACGGCGTGGAATGAATCTATGCTGAATTACCGGAGTTGAGCTGGTGTTGCGATTAAGCCGAACCATACAAGTGACTGAATCAGTCAGTGCTATTGAGTGCCTGGCTAAGTCTGTACCTGAATTGTCGAAAAGTCGGTTAAAAGATGCCATGAGCAAAGGTGCGGTGTATCTGGTGAAAGGCAAGAAGCAAAAACGCCTGCGTCGCGCACAAACCATGTTGCAATCGGGACAATGTTTGCAGTTGCATTACGATGAGCAGATTATGCAGCGTAGTGCTGAACGTGCAGAGCTGTTACTTGATGTTCGGAGCTATTCAGTCTGGTGGAAGCCAGCAGGCTTGTTAGCTCAAGGCAGCCAGTGGGGCGATCATCTGTCATTGCTGCGACAGGTGGAGTTGGCCACCGGTCGGCCGGTGTTTCTGGTGCATCGGCTGGATCGTGAAGCCAGCGGGTTGATGATGGTCGCTCATCAAGCGAAAGCGGCTGCAGCTCTTAGCCTGCAGTTTTCAGGCAGTGAGATGACCAAGCATTATCTGGTACAGGTTTCCGGTCAGTTACCTGCGACCACTTTGCAACAGGGCAGTATTCAGCAACCGCTGGATGGCAAGGCCAGCCATACCCGATTTCAACTTATCAGTTATGATGAAGCAACCAGGCGCAGCTGGTTGCAGGTTGAGCTGTTATCTGGCCGTAAACATCAAATTCGTCGGCATTTTTCGGCTATCGGTCATCCGGTGATGGGCGATCCTCGTTATGGCAATGTGTCCTCATCGTCAGATGGTCTGGCTTTGCAGGCCGTGTTACTTGGCTGGCAATGTCCGCAGAGTAAGCAGCAAAGAACCCTAAGCCTGCCGGAGCATCTTAAAATTTATTCATCGGATGCCTGCACAGGCGTTTCCAAAAGCTCTTGCAGTTGAGGGTTGAGTGATTGGTCTTGTTGCCACAGTTCTATAGTGCCCAGCTGCAGGGCATTTAAAATATCCTGACGAATATTTTCGGTCATCCACTCGCAGGGTTGCTGTTCACGCACTTTCAGTTGCAGGTAGATATGTTCATCCGGTCGGTTTAGCTGCTCGGCCAGATACCAACTTAACCAGACGGCTTCCCGCAACGACTGAATATGCTGTTTTTGCCAACCATTCCCCAGCAAGTCTTGCAGGGGCAGAATCAGTGTTTGCAGCTGTGGCTGTGGCTGCAGTAACTGTCGCTGCTGAGCCAATTGGCACAGAACCTTGCTTTGCAGTGCAGGCAGCTCACTTTCTTCGCAGCTCAAGCCGAGCCAGAGCACATCACTATGAATCGCTAACTGGATAATCTGTGGTAATTTCAGACTTTGCAGCAAACTAATCAGTACTCGTCGCAGTTGAATTTCACCATGTTGCTGTTTGTAATGCTGGCAACCCCGCAAGGTTACCGCCATCAAGTACAATGGTTTTTTTCGGCGCTGCTCGGCGACCAGTTTGTCACTGAACTGGATCCACTGCCGTGAGAAAATCATTTGTGATGGCAGCGGAGGGTGGGCCCGAAGCTTTAAATACACCCAGAGCAGACTGAACGAGAGCAATGCCAGCACGACGACCATCAGTTGCAGTGTCCAGCTCGACAACGGAGACGCTTCAGGTTGTTCAACATGTTCTATCGGTGGCTGTCTCATCTGCAAATAATCCATCTTTAGATTATGCTGCTCGCGTAAATCGTCAAAGCGCAGTTTGCGAGCCTGTTCGCTGAAATAATAGGCATTGGCCCAGTCGTTTTGCCATGCTGCCAGCTCAGCGGCAAGTTCGGCATAACGGTAACGCAAATACAGCGCCAGGTTTGAATCATTCAGATCGATATGTATTTGCGCCAATACGCCTTGAGCAGACTCTGGCAGTTGCTCCAAATGATACAGCTCGGCCATAGCCAGTAAGACTTCGGTTTCCATCTGCTGGTTGTTGATTTGCGAAAATATACTCAGAGAGTGCTCAAACTCTTCGGTTGCTGCTTCGGTGTTGCCTTGTGACAGGTGCCATTGGCCCAGATAAAAAGTTGCTTCAGCAATGCTCATCACATCATTGATTTGATGGCTAAAGCTAAGCGCTTGTTGAATATAATCCAGGGTGTGTTCACTGATGAGATTTTGTTGCAGTTGAATACTGGCGATCCGCAGCAGTGTATTAATGTAATTGCGCTGCTGTGGGGTGTCTGAAAAGCCATCTTTAGCCAGGGTGAAATAATGCAAAGCAAGTTCATACAGGCCAATTTTCTGATACCCCAGGCCAAAACGCAGATCAAGCAATGGGTACGCTCTAACGATGTTTAGCTCGGTCGCCAAATCTCTGGCACGGGTGAAGTGATCAAAAGCAAGATTGATTTTATCCATTTGTAAATGGAGCCTGCCTAACAAAAAATGGGCATTTAATTGTTGCTCTGGCCGTTGGGCCAGCTCGAGACTTTTATGCGCGTAGGACACTGAGCGAGCATAATCTCCTGCTTGATGATAAGCCTGTGCCAGGCTCTCATATACTTCAGCACGCTCAAACTGACTGTCTTGTTCAGGCAGTTTTTCCAGCCAGCTTTCGGCCATAAGGAGTGCTTCAATGCCAAGCTGCGTGTTGCGATAAAGACGGCCAACAATATCTGCTTTGGTTCGATACAGTTGGGCCTGATAAAGCGGCTGGTCATCCAGCAAGCGGGCCAGCTGAATCGCCTTTTCGATACTGTTAAGCGCACTTTCTTGCTGGTGCAATAGTAAATGGGCATAGCTAACTTCCAACCAGTATACGCTGGAATGCTGGTCGGATTGCTGCAAGGCACGCTCGAGGAATTGCTCCGGATCTTGCTGAATCAAATTACGTCGAAAGTCTGGCTCTGCCTGTAGTGCAAAACTCAGACAAAGTAAGCCGATAGTGGCACAGATACGATCAAACACAGTTTTCATGAGGTCATCATGTCTTTTTTGTAAGTAATTTTAAGTCAAATGTTATTTTGCGCGACTTTCGGCATGCTGTACAGCTTTATAGCCAAACAAGCAGCGGTTCGCTGCTTCAGATTGACTGGGCTGATAACCATTGTGATAAATCCCGGGCTACTTGTTGTATTAACCGAGCACGCGCTTCTGCTGTTGCCCAAGCTACATGAGGACTGAGTAGTAGACGAGGATGTGGCTTTAACAGCGCTGGGTGGTCTGCTGGTGGCGGCTCGGTATCCAGCACATCAAGGGCTGCGGCGTACAAGGTTTCGCTGCGCAGCGCATCAAGTAATGCCTGAGTATCGATTAAAGCCCCACGGGCAGTATTAATCACAATGGCCGTTGGCTTCATGAGCCTGAGCTGGGCGCTGCTGATTAAATGATGATTTTGCTGAGTCAGCGGGCAGTGCAACGAAATCACATCGGCCATGGTCAACGCCTTATCAAAAGCAACCCGATTTGGGCGACAAGCGATACCGGGCCGTTCGGCAATGATGACCTGCATGCCAAATGCTTTGGCTAGTTGCGCCGTCGCCTGCCCTAAGGTTCCATAACCGATGATGCAAAGTGTTTTTCCTGCCAGTTCGATCATGGGGTAATCCAGCAAACAAAAGTGTGCGCTCTGGCTCCACCGACCGTCCCGGATGGCTTGTTGATAAGCCTGACATTGATTGGTCAGTTGCAGCAGCAAGGCAAACACATGCTGAGCAACAGAGGCCGTGGCATAGTGCTGCACATTTTGCACCCAAATGCCAGCTTGTCGGGCTGCGGCTACATCAATATTATTCAGGCCTGTTGCAGTGACTGCGATGTACTTCAGCTGGGGCAATTGCTGCATGACTTCGGCAGTCAGCTCCGTTTTATTGACGATAGCGATGGTTGCATCTTGCAGGCGAGCCAGCACCTGGCTGGGTTTGGTTTCTGCGAACAGTGTCAGCTCAATAGCCAATTGATGCAGCGGGCTAAGGTCAGCATCGCCAACTGAGCCAGCATCCAGAAAAACAGCATGTGGCAAGGCCATAATGTCTCCAGTGTATGAAGCGATAGTTCGGTTGATCCTACCTGCTCTTAGCAACGTAGGCTATGCTTGTTGGAGTGAAAATGCACAGGCGCGCAATAATGCACAAGGTTTTGGTCGATTTTCTGTATTCCAGCGGTGATGGGTACGGTATTTTTGATGCTGCCGATCAATTGGTGTATGCCAACCCTGCATTGGGGGATATTTTCGCCCTCCCTACGGATCAGCTCATCGGCATGCGCTTTGATTCCATTGTTCGCTATTGCCACCAGCATCAGAAGGGCCTGAAGATAGAAACAGATGATCTGGAAGACTGGCTGTTGTACGCCGCCCAGCGCAGGCGCAGTGTGCCATTTCGTATTTTTGAAGCCGATACCCTGGATGGGCGTTGGTTTCTAATGTCGGAGCAATGTAACGCGGATGGCGCCATTTTATTGCATGCGAAAGAAATTACCGTTCAGAAGCAGTTGCAGCAGGCTCTGCAAGTGGCTGAACAGCAACTCCGGCACTTAGCCAATACCGATGAACTTACTACAATAGCCAATCGACGCTCCTTTACCGAACAAGCAGAGCGAGTCTTGCTGCATCAGGACAGAACCGATGCAAGTTGCAGTTTATTGATGCTGGATATCGATCATTTTAAAATGCTCAATGACGAGCATGGTCACCTGGCTGGCGATTTGGCATTGCAATTTTTGACCCAGCAAATTAAGCAGCATTTGCGTGAGTACGACTTGTTTGCCCGTTACGGTGGGGAAGAGTTTGTGGTTTTGTTGAGCGATACTCCTGCTGAAGAGGCGATACAGGTGGCTCAGCGGATCCACCAGCAGCTGATTGATCAGCCTTTTCAGTTTAAAGCACATCAGTTGTGCATTGAAGTATCTATCGGAGTGGCAGAGCATCAACCCGGAGAAAGCTTAACGGTACTGCTACAGCGTGCCGATCAGGCGCTGTATCAGGCGAAAGAGGATGGCCGAAATTGCAGTGTTGTCGCTAAACCAAACATTGTATAATGTCGTTTTGTTTGTTCTGAGAGCGCCATGTTTCCAGCAAAACTGCAACCCTTAGTATTCGCCTTTATTATGTCCGGTTTTATGGCATTTTTAATGTCAGGCATTCTAACATTGTTGAACCTTGGTTGGTTCAGCGGTTTCTTCATGGCATGGTTGAACGCTTACCTGGTGGCACACGCCTGTGCTTTTCCTTTGGTCCTGCTGTTCGCCCCGCTTAGCCGCAAATTGGCGGCTAAGCTGGTCAAAGCCAGTTAACGCCGAACCACCTCAGGATACATAGGGGCCAGTAGTGCCAGCAGCTGGTTCTGGGCTGCATAGGAAATCCCCTCTTGTTGCATTACGCTGATTAAATGGTTGACTAGGCGGTCAAAATCACGCGTTGTCAGGTTCAGGCCGGTATGACTTTCTTCCATGGTCGCACCGGAATAAACGCACGGCCCACCGGATAGATCACAGAGCTGCTCAGCCAATAAATCACGAAAACGAGGAATATCAGTATCGCGGAAGTGATCGACGATCAATGGATCGTGTTCAATGTGGTGCAATAAACCATCGGTAATGGCCGCAATGCCCGATTCCCCACCCAGCTGCTGATATAGCGACGGAGCAGGCTGGCTGCTACAAGCCAGTAAGCCTGAGCCGCAGGCCAAAATACCTATCAGTTTCCAGAGTTTCATTACCAGGTTCCTTCTAAAGAGAGATACCACCCTTGCTGCGAACTCAGCCCGGCTATACTGCCGAGATCTGTATAGGCGGCAGTTACAGAGAGGTTTCGATTGATAAACCAGGCGACAAAAATATCGCGCCAATGCTGTTCATCCGCAAAAGCCAGCTGATTGGGCTTTTGCTTAAACTCAACACCCACTGCCAGTTGATGCGTCAGCAGTATGGCCGCCGAGCTTTCCAGCATCAGCTGGTAGCTGTTGCTGTTATCACTGCCAAAACCGAGCAGGCCGGTTTGGTTGGCTTTGGTGGCTCTGACAGTGGCATTGAGTAATACGTTGCGACCGGCAATTGCATCCAGCCAGACTTTGCTGGCAGCCAGATACAGATCGATACCATCGCGTGAGCGAGCGCCAACGGCAGCAGGTAAATCAAAATCCAGGTGTCGTTTATACTGAGCGCCAACACTTAGCTGAGGCATCGCAGTGTACAGCAGATCGCCAGTCAGGCGGTATTTGACACCCAGGATATCTTGCCGTAATTGGCCGCCAATCGTATCCAGTTTAAATTGCTGGCGGGCGTAAGAAAATTCCCAGCGATTGTCCAGGCTCAGGCCGACACCGCTAGTGTTCAGGGTGAAGTCATCGACACTGACCCGGCTGATAAATGCATTGGCCGACCATTCGTCATTGCTATTGTAGCCATTGATCACCGCCCAGGGGACAATGCCACCGCCGGCACTTCCCTCGATGGAGGTCGCTCCACCGGTCGCGATGACACGGCTATTGGCCAGCGTGGAGCAGCTGATCAACAGTAGTAACAAAAGTAGCATCCTCATCATTCAGACTCCATTATTTGAAATTTTTCTTGTTGTTGTGGAAAGGCTTCCCGCCAGTCCATGAATAATTCAGCTGATAATGGTTTGGCAAAATAATAGCCCTGCACCGTATCGCAGCCGAAGTGCTGCAAGCGGCTCAACCCGGCTTGGTTCTCCAGCCCCTCTGCAGTGACTTTAAATTGTAGACCATGTGCTAATTCAGTGGCTGCTTTGACAATCAGCGCATCTTTGGCATTGTGTTCAATATCACGAATAAAAGCCCGGTCAATTTTTACTTCATGTACAGGCAACTGCTTCAGGTAAGCAAGCGAAGAATGGCCGGTACCAAAGTCATCAATGGCTAGTTCAATGCCTAAATCGTTTAGTTGCTGCAAAATCGTGATCACCCGGGCAGGGTCTTGCATCACAGCGCCTTCTGTAACTTCGAGACCTAAGGCGCTGGCAGGCACTTGATGTTGCAGCAACAGCTGTTCTATCCGCTCGGGTAAGCTGGTATCGGTTAGATCAAACGGCGATAGATTGACGGCAAGCCGCAGTGGTCGATGCGAAGCCCAGGCGGCTGCCTGCATAATGACTTGTTCTAACATCCAGTCGGTGATCAACTGAATATGACCAGAATGCTCAGCCAAGCGGATAAACTCATCGGGCGGGATAAAGCCCAGTTCTGGGTGATGCCAGCGGATCAGTGCCTCAGCCGCTTCACAGCTGCGTGTCTGCAGCGACACTTTGGGTTGATAGCAGATGCTGAGTTGATTGCTCTGCAAGGCTACAGGAAGTTGCTGGATAATGGTCATTTCCCGCAGGTGACTTTCGTCCTGACCGGCCTGATAGCTGGCGATACCATCAACAGCGAGTTTGGCATGGGCACTGGCAATATCCACCCGACGGAATAAGGTATTCACCGGCAGGGGATGCTCCTTTAAAGCCTGAAATGCGTAATAGCCAATACTCAGCTTGAGTGAAATGCTGGTTCCGTCAAGTTGATAAGGCGATAACAGGCTTGCGATGGCAGTGACAATGCAGTGCGGTTGCTCTTGCCATAACAGCAGAAACTCGTCACTGCCTAGTCGGGCGGTTAGCTCTGGCTCCGGTTTAAGCAGCTGCAGGCGATCGGCCAGCTGTTTCAACAAAGCATCACCAGTGTCAAAACCAAACGCATCATTAATATGACGGAACTGACGAATATTCAACAGCAACAAAATACCCGATTGCTGCTGGGCGAACTCAGCGACTCTCAGCTCGGCTGCTCGCCGGTTGTACAAATCGGTTAAAGCATCATGTTCTGCATTGTAAATAAGGCGCTGTTCACGCTCAGACAGGCTTTGTTGCATTTGACTTAAGGTGCTGCTCAGCACCCCGACCTCACCATAGGTCTGCGGCAGGTTATCGGGGTTTCGGCCTTCACCCAGCTCGGTGGCAAAGCGGGTGAGCTGTTGCAGTGGCTGAGTAATGCTGCGCGCCATCCAGTAAGCTGCAACTAACGCAATCATCAGGGCAATGCCAAAAATCAGCAGCAGTTGCTCGCGCATGTTCTGATAACTTTGTAGCCAGCGGCTGTTAGGCAAGTGCAACAAAGCCCATAATTGCTCATCGGCATCCAGTGGCCGTGCCATGGAGAGATAACTGAGATCCGCGCTACTTACCGGCTCGGTTTGTGCCGCGGTATATTGCTTGGCACTGAGCTGTACTTGTTGCCTGCTGTGTTGTGCTAGGGTGGAGCTAAGCCACTGAATATCAGCAGTCTCACCCTGCTGTTGCATCAGGGTAAAGCTAATATCCAACCCGGTAATGCTTTTAAGCTGCGTGGCAAGCTCAGTATCCAACTCGAAACCCATGCCCACCCAGGCAATCACAGATGGCGCCCGAACCGGCACCAGCACCAATTGATACGCCTGTTCAGCAATCCGTTGGATGCTACTATGCGACTGGGCCGTTTGCCACTGCGACCCGGATAAAAGCGTGGTTAACCGGCTTTTATCCAACTCAGGCTGAGTACTGGCGAGCAGTTCACCTTGGGTGCTTAACAAGATAACCAGCTGAGCTTCAATACGGCTGCCATGGTTTTCCAGCACCGATTGTATGGTGTCGGATTCTGATGTTGCCACTGCTCGTCGAAAAGCAAAGTCTGCCGCCAGCACTTGCACGGATTGACTTAACTGACTGGAGCGATCAGCCAGTAGCTGCTCAAACACATTGGTGGCGACGCTAAGGACCTGGTGGGCTTGTTGCTGACTGTCGTCTTTCATCGCTTTCAGGCTGGCCATGGCGGTAGCCAGCGCCATCAGGCTGAGCAAGAGCGTGATGACAATCAGCAGCCTGCTGCGCAGTGAGGAAAACATGCTAGCGGCCTTCAGCTGCCAAACCCACGCTGTGGGGTGGGCTGTTTGGGACGATGGATGACATCAAGCTGGTACTGACTGACCTTGGGCAGTTCAGAAAAGCTGAGCGGTTGGGGGGCAAGCTCCTGTTGTTGAAACGGGTGCCAGATGGTCAGCTGGTAATCCCCTTTGGGCAGCGCATGAAAATGCGCCTGGCCCTGCTCATCGGTGACCGCAAACAAATGACTTTCGCTGATAAAAATATATGCTTCCATGTAATCATGAATATTGCAGCCCAAGGCGACAATACCTGGGGTATCAAACTCAATAGGGGCTTCTGGTTGATCATGATACAACTGAATTTCGAACATCTTGGCGGCAGAGAAAGAGTACACATGATGTCGTGTCCGATCTAAATTCGGGAAGTCGATCAATGTACCGACCTGAACTGCGGAGACAAAAGGTACAAAATTCAGCCCCTGCTGCTTGATAGTGGCCTGTTGGCTTGTTTCAGTAGCCGCCTCTGTTTGCCCCAGAGGAAGCAGTTCCACCACGGCATCCTCAAGGGGGGCGCCATATTGATCCAGGATGCTAAATTGCCAATCACCGGCAGTTGCATTCCAAGCGACTAGGCTGCAAAGTAAGCAAAGTGTGGTAAAAATGACAGATAATGACATAGCAACAGCCTCAGGGTAGCTTATGGCACAAAAATTATTATTTTGTGGCTGTATTCACCTTAGCAAGGTGTTGGGCCGGACTCAAATACAATCGACCAGAAGCCAGGATTTGTTATGCAACTAACAGCAAGTAGCCAGACATGGAGGCTGATTTGTGGCTTGCTCTGCCTCTTGCCTATCAGCAGTCTGGCTGAAAAGCCTGATGTCAGTCACCCCTGCGACAGGGCACTAGAGCGGCCATGTGTCGCCCTGGTGCTTGGTGGCGGTGGTGCGCGAGGCGGAGCGCATCTTGGGGTGATCCGTTATCTGGAAGAGCAGCAGATCCCGGTTGATCTGGTCGTAGGTACCAGCATAGGCGCCTTTGTTGGTGGTTTGTACGCTACTGGGAAAAGCCCGGATCAGATTGAGCGCATACTGCAGGAGTTGCCCTGGAGTGACGGCTTTCAGGACCGAGTTCAGCGCCATGAAATGCCCGCAAGGCGCAAGCAGCAACGCGATGCGTATCCGATCCAATTAGAACTTGGCGTCCGGCTTGATGGCGTCCATTTGCCGAAAGGGGTGTTGCATGGACAGGCCATGGCTGAATTGTTGCAACGAGCCTTTGGTGTGCAAGCCAATCAGTTAGATTTTGATGCGTTGGCGGTGCCGTTTCGGGCGGTTGCTGCTGATCTGGTCACCGGGGATGCGGTGGTGCTGGCTGAAGGCAGCCTGCTGCAAGCTGTACAGGCCTCGATGTCCATTCCCGGTGTGGTCAGCCCGATGG
>JAIUMG010000002.1 GCA_022565655.1 Alkalimonas sp. | reverse complement strand
CAATTTTCCGTAAACGAGCAGTGTTCTTTCGCCATTCAGCATTACTGGTGGCTGGAATACCTGAAGTATAGACGCCTTTTTCGGTCACCGGCTTCATCAACATGGCCATACCGCTGATTTGAGCACCATCACAGATCTCAATATGGCCATTGATCACAGCCGCACCACCAATAATGCAGTAACGGCCTATATGAGCACTACCCGCAATGGTAGTCGCACCGGCAATAGCAGTATGGTCGCCAATGCGAACATTATGGGCAACCTGGCACAGGTTATCGATAATGACATTATGCCCGATGATGGTATTTTCAATCGCCCCACGGTCAATGCAGGTCTGAGCGCCAATGTCGCAATCATCGCCGATAATCACGGTACCAACCTGAGGAATTTTCAGCCAGCGGCCCGCTTCATTGGCAAAGCCAAAACCATCGGCCCCTAAAACAGCACCACTGTGAATCATGCAACGCTGACCAATTTCGACTCGATGATGGAGAGTCGCATGAGCGCAGAGGCGGCTGTTAGCGCCAATCCGGGCATGCTCCCCAATATAACAATGAGCACCAAGCTGCACACCATCGCCAATTTCAGCCCCAGCAGCAATCACGGTATAAGCGCCAATCGCTACATCCTGGCCAAGTTTTGCTGTGGGGTCAATTTGCGCCGTAGCATGAATACCAGAAGCAATAGCGGGTGTAGAATCCACTAATTGTGCAATTTTTGCAAAAGCGACATAGGGATCATCCACCACCAAAGCCGCACCAGCCCAGTGCTCTCGATCACTTGCTTTTAATATCATCAGGCCAGCCTGACAATCGGCTAGCAAGTGGCGCAACTTAGGGTTCGCTAAAAAACTCACCTGCTCCGCAGTAGCTCGTTCAAGTGTCCCGATACCGGTGATTTTTAGTTCTTCAGAACCAATTAGCTCAGCATGAATATGCTGAGCTAATTGGTGTGAGGTCCAGCTTTTCATTTAGTTGCCACTGGTTAACTGACGTACGACACGTTCAGAGATGTCATAGCTGTCTTTTGCATACACAGCAGCGCCGGAGTTCAGTACGATGTCGTAATCCCCCTGAGCAGCCACCTGATCAATAGCATTTTTGATTAAAGCCAGGATTTTATTGCGCTCTTCAGCCTGACGTTGACGTACTTGCTCATCCAACGGACGCGCCAATTCTTCGTACTGACGTTGTTGTTGTTGAATTTTTTCAGCCAACTCCTGCTGTTGCGCTTCACTCATGGTGGGGCCGTCACGGCGAATTTTTTCAACATTAAAGTTGATATCGCGTTCAAGCTGACCCACAGCCTCGATTCGCTCACCAAACTCAGTCATGATGGTTTCCTGCACTTGTTGCGCCTGAGGCAGCTGGCTGGCAATCGCCTGCACATCGACAAAAGCAATTTTTACCGAGTTGGCAGCAGCAGCCCCCATTAAGAAAACACCAAATACCAAGCTTGCAGCGGTTTTCATCATTACATTTTTCAAGGTTATCGTCCTTTAGTAGCTGTCATTAAAAAGTAGTACCAATATTAAAGCTGAAGTTTTCTTGCAAGTCACCTTCATATTTCTTCAGTATCTTCGCCAAGCTGAAAGTTAATGGCCCCATCGGCGAAATCCACTGTACCGATACGCCGGTACTGACTCGAATTAAAGTCGGGTCGGAATAATCAGCCAGCGTGGGCTCACGTTGAAACTGTCGTTGCTGGGTCAGGCCAGCGTAACGATCAAAGTCAAATTCGGTATCCCATACATTACCCGCATCAACAAAGACACTGGTACGGACCGAGTTGCGACTATCCTCGCCAACAAAAGGCGTCGGCGTGATCAGTTCAAGTGTAGCCACCGCCATGGCATTCCCACCAATAGAGCGTTGCGATACACTGTAACGATCCGATGAAGGATCACCCGGCAGTGGCGCATTGCCACCACCAATAGGGTCTGGCAGACCAGGTATTGACGAAGGCAAGCGGAAAATCGCCCGCGGACCGATGATTCTATGCTCAAAGCCCCGCATATTATAGCCGCCAGCGGTAAAGTTTTCATTAAATGGCAGCGTGTAATCATAGCCATTTCTACTACCGTAGCCATTGCCATACCCCAGCTCCAATTTCCCCATCAACGACCAGGCATGGTTGCGAGTCAGAGGGATGTACTTTCTGGCTTCAAAGTTCGTTTTGAAAAACTTTAAATCAGAGTTCGGAGTAGCGACCCGGGTATTTAAACCGAAATAATGCCCTGCGGTTGGGAATAGACCACGATTTAACGTACTTTGTACCCAGCCAGCAGTCAGCTCGTAATTGGTATATCTCAAGCGCCCATCAGGGTCGTTGCCATCCAGCAGCACATTTTTAAAGTGGCGCAGCTGATCATAATCCTGCAATAAGCTTAAATCATTGAAGCTAATGGTGGCACCAAAGTTCAGTCGGTTGGTTTCATTAATTGGAATCCCCATACTGCCACCCAGACCAATACGCTTCTGTTTGTAGGCTTCAAGATTTGATCCCAAACTGCTGTAATCGGTCGCGGTATAGAATAACTGCCCACCCAGACTGACACCATCAAGCGTGAAGTAAGGGTTGTTGTACGAGAAAGATAAGGTCTTCTGATATTTGTTGGTATTCAGATTCACGCCAGCGCTATTGCCTGAGCCAAGGAAGTTCGCTTGCTCAACACCGATCTGGAATGACAGCCCCTGGAAGTTACCATAAGAAACACCAGCATTGAAGCTCCCGGAAGGCTGCTCTCTGACTTTGAAGCTGATATCAACCTGATCCTCGATGCCCGGAACATCTCTGGTTTCAAACTCAACGCGCTCTACGTATGGCAGGCGCTGGATCCGCTCTTTGGATAACTCAAGCGCATCATTGGACAACCAGCCACCTTCAAGCTGCCGTAACTCACGACGAAACACCTCATCTTTGGTGTTGGCATTACCAGCAATATCAATACGACGAACATAAATACGCTTACCGGGATCAACGTTGATGGTCAGCTCGACTTCTTTATTAACATCATCAATATCCGGAATGGTGGTGACTTTCGAGTTGGCATAGCCAAAACGAGCCAGAATCCTGGCAATGGTCTCTTCGGTGTAAGTTACCAAGGCGCCATTGTAGAGTTCACCAGGCTGAATAGGCATAATCCGTTCGATCAATGCATCCTGGCCTATAAGATCACCGGCAAAGCGCACACCGGTTACTTTGTACTGCTCACCTTCATTGACATTCATGGTGACATAGACGGATGTTTTATCCGGGCTGACGGAGACTTGACTGGATTCAATGGCAAATCGCAGATAGCCACGATCCAGGTAGTAACTCTGAATATTCTCAAAATCACCTTGCAAGGTTTGTTTTTGATAGCGGTCAGAAGTCATGAAGCGCCACCAGGGCACATCCTGCCTCGATTCCATCACGCTTAACAAGGTATCGTTATCAAAAACTTCATTGCCAACAATATTGATTTGCCGGACAGAGGCCGCATCGCCCTCATCAAACTTTATTTTGACATTGACCCGGTTGCGCGGTAAGTAAACCAGCTCAACCTCAACTTCAGCCTGATACTTGCCCACCCCGTGGTAAAATTCGGTCAAGCCATTTTCAATGCTGCGAAGCAAGGTACGATCGAGCGGCTCTCCCACTTCGATACGCTGGGCTGTCAGGCTTTCAAAAAGCTGTTCATCCTTCAAATCTTTGTTGCCATCCAGCTCAATATCATTGATGGTTGGCCGCTCTTTCAAGCGAAAGATCACCGTCTGACCATCACGATACACACGAATATCGTCAAAGTGGCCAGCCGCAAACAAGGACTTAATGCTGCGCGATAAGGTGAAGTCTGTGACTGAGTCACCAACACTGAACGGCAAATTATTTAATGCAGCACCCAGCGCAACCCGCTGTAAGCCTTCCACCTGAATATCTTGTACAGTGAACGGTTCTTCTGCATGTAAAGTGTGACTGATTCCTGCGAGCAGCATTGCAGCTGCCAATCGTTTCATTATCATTCTTTGAACAACTTTTGATTAGTGATTACAAACGAGAAATATCGTTAAGTAGCGCAATTCCCATCAATAACAGCAGAACCATGGCTCCAATCCGAAAACCTATCTCCTGCGCCTTTTCAGAGACCGGCTTGCCACGTATTAGTTCCACAACCATATACATTAAATGCCCACCATCCAGAATAGGTAAAGGCAATAAGTTAATCACGCCAAGGTTTACGCTGATCAACGCTAAAAAAGACAGAAAGGCGATTAAACCTATGCTAGCGGTGGTTCCGGCTCCCTGAGCTATCGAGATAGGGCCACTTAAATGTCGCACCGAGACATCGCCAAAAATAAACTTGCCAATCATGCTAAAACTGAGCCGGGTCAGTTGCCAGGTTTGCTGAACACCCACCTGCAACGCAGCCAGTGGATTGTGACGCTGAACGTATCGTATCCCTTCAGGCCAATCACTGACTTCAGGAACAATTCCCAGATAGCCTTGGCTAAAACCATCGGCAGTTTGCCGTTGTCCGGGTGCCACTGTCAAGGCTAGCCGCTCGCCTTGGCGAAGAATACCAAAGTCAAGTGCTTCACCGGGATTATTTTGTATCCATTCGGTTAATTGTGCCCAGCTTTCTATCGCCTGCTGGTTAATTTCGATAATGGTATCGCCAGCTTGTAAACCTGATATCTCAGCTGGTGAACCGGCCTCAATCTGTGCAAGCCGGGTCAAAATTTTGGGCATCATCAGTTCAATGCCCAAACTATCAAAAATCGTCTGCTTGTCAGGATCAAACTGCCATTGCTGGGTATTTAGCAGTGCTTCGCTGGCCTGGCCGGTCTCTCGGTGCTGCAACTGCAGGGTAATCTCATTACGACCTAGCTGCTCAACCAGCAATAGATTCACGGTACGAAAATCAGCCGCTTTGCGCCCATTGACCGCAATAATTTGTTGTTGCTCACGGACACCGGCTTCTGCTGCTATGGAGCCGGCTCGAATATCAGCAACAACCGGCCGAGCCTCCGGCACCCCAATCATGTACATCAGCCACAACACCAGAATGGCAAAAAGAAAGTTGGCCAGTGGGCCAGCGGCAATAATCGCCATACGCTGCCGGACATTTTTCTGATTAAAGGCAAGATCTTTAAATTGCGGTAATACCGGGTCAAACCGATCATCCAGCATGCGAACGTAGCCACCGAGCGGGATCATGGCAATCACAAACTCTGTACCCTGCCGATCACGCCAACGGAACAACGCTTTACCAAAGCCAATTGAAAAGCGTTTGACCAGCACGCCATTGCGCCGGGCCACCCAAAAGTGACCAAACTCATGCACAGTGATCAGAATGCCGAGCGCCAGGATAAAACTAAACAAATTCCAAACCAAAGCACTCACAATGAATAAGCTCCTAACTGTTGCTGGGCTAATTGACGCGCTCGTGCATCAATGGTCAGAATGTGCTCCAAGTCATTGGCTGTCTGTTCTGCCATCTGCTCCAGCACCTGTTCATTGAGCCGGGCAATGTCATTAAAGGCAAGCTGTCGACGTAAAAAAGCCTCGACGGCTACTTCATTAGCTGCATTCAGTGCGGTGGTTCCAGCCTGACCATGACGGCAAGCTTCGATAGCCAGATAAAGGTTGGGGAAGCGGGCTTTTTCAGCAAGGCAAAAGCTCAGGTCACTCATCCGGCTAAAATCCAACGCCGGTACCGTCGTCTGGATCCGCTCAGGATAAGCCAGTGCATAAGCAATGGGGGTACACATATCGGGCTGGCCTAATTGCGCAATCACCGAGCCATCAGTGTATTGCACCATGGAGTGGATCACACTTTGCGGATGGATCACCACCTCAATCGAATCAACCGGACATTGAAACAGCCAATGTGCTTCAATAAACTCAAGGCCTTTATTCATCATGGTGGCACTGTCGACAGAGATTTTTTGTCCCATGACCCAGTTGGGGTGAGCCACCGCTTCTTCCGGGGTAATGCTGGCAAACTCATGCAAAGGCCGTTGCAAAAAAGGGCCTCCACTGGCAGTTAGCATCAGTTTATTGACGCTGTGCTGCGCCAGGCTGTCTGCTGGCAACTGATGCTTGCTAACCGCCTGCTGCAATGAGGCTGGCAGGCATTGAAAAATAGCATTGTGTTCACTATCAACTGGCAGCAAGGTTGCGCCGGAGCGGCGAACCTCTTGCATAAAGAGTGAGCCGGCCATAATCAAGGCTTCTTTGTTTGCCAGCAGAACCTTTTTACCGGCTCGCACTGCAGCCAGAGTCGGCAATAAGCCAGCAGCGCCCACAATGGCTGCCATCACGATATCAGCATCTTGATGAGCAGCGATATCGGCCAGCGCCTCATGTCCCGCCAGCACCTCGATACCTGACAGCCTGGCAGGTAATTGTTGCCGCAGTTCCACGGCGGCATCCTGATTGGCCATCACTGCATATTTAGGCTGAAAACGACTGCAAAGCTCCAGCATTGCCGTCACATTGCTGGCAGCTGTCAGTGCCAGAACCTGATAACGCGCTGGGTGCTCACTGACCACTTTCAGGGTACTTTGCCCGATAGAGCCAGTCGCCCCTAAAATAACGAGTTGCTGCATCAGAGAGCGCCACTTAGCAGAGCGACCAGCAAAGCATAAAGCGGTGCTGTGGCCGTCAGACTGTCGATACGATCCAAAATGCCACCATGCCCTGGAAGCATGCTACCACTGTCTTTCACGCCAGCAACCCGCTTCAGCATACTTTCGGTTAAATCGCCAAACACGGACAGCAAGGTTAAGGCGACCGCTGCGCCAAACAACATCGGCGTTTGTGACGGCCAACCAAGCCCAGCCGACAGAGCAAGCACCAACAACAAGACCATTGCCAGGCCACCCAGCATGCCTTCTACGGTTTTACCTGGGCTGACATTTGGCAACAGTTTGGTTTTACCCAGTGGCTTGCCAACCAGATAGCCACCAATATCGGCCGCCCAGACCAGGCCCAATAAACCACAAATCAACCAGGCGCCGGTGAATGGGTTGTGCTCTACATCTACGCTACGGATCAAGAGCAATGCTAACCAGGCAGGGATCAGTGTTAACCACCCCATCACGGCTCGTAGCCAGAGACTTTTAGCCCAGAATGACTTGCTGCGAGGGAAGGTTAAAACCAATACAGAAGCCAGTAACCACCAAACCAAGCCCAGCCATAAGGTTATGCTGATCACAGCAGCACCGGTCAGCGGCCAGTTAAGCACTGCAGGCAAAGAAACATACAGCAGTGCCATAAATAAAGCGGTTAGGCCAACATAGCCGATACGCTGCGTTCTGGCGGTTAAATGACAGAAGCGACTCCACTCCCAGGCACCAAGCAAAAATGCCGAGGCGACAAAAGCCGCAAAAGCCGGTTGTGGCAGAAAAAACACCGCCAGCAGAGCCAGCGGCGCCAATATAACGGCGGTTATTATACGTTGCTTTAACAAACCTTTATCCTTTCAACTGGCTGGTTGCCAGGGCACATACCTGTTCTGACGTGCATCCAAAACGGCGCTCCCGGCTGACATAAGCCGCAATGGCCTCACCAAACACCTGCTGATCAAAATCAGGCCATAAGGTGTCGGTAAACCACAGCTCAGCATAAGCCGCCTGCCATAACAAAAAATTACTGATCCGCTCATCGCCTCCGGTTCGGATTAATAAATCCAGCTCGGGTAAATCTGACAGCTGAATGTAGCGTCCCAGTAATTGCTCATCGATTGCTTCTGGTGCTAACAGACCATCACGCACCTGCTGTGCTAATTGGCGCGCGGCATGAACAATATCCCAGCGCCCACCATAGTTCGCGGCGATATTCAGTGTCAATGCTTCATTCTGAGCGGTCAGCTGTTCTGCTGCTTTAATCTGTGCAATCAATGGCGCATCAAAGGCCGAAAGATCACCTATTACGCGCAAGCAAACCTGATTTTTATGCAGGTTTTTCACTTCACTTTTCAGCATCAGCTTAAACAACTGCATCAGGCTGTTGACTTCATCAGCGGGCCGTTGCCAGTTTTCACTGCTAAAGGCAAATAATGTCAGAGCAGGAATGCCTAGCTCCCGACAAAAACGAACACTTCGGCGTACTGAGTCAGCACCTTTTTTATGGCCCCATACCCGGGGTTTGCCCTGTTGCTTGGCCCAACGTCCGTTACCATCCATAATGATAGCGACGTGTTGCGGTAAAGCTGTAGGCTCTAATGTAAGTGATGCTGACATGCAAGACCTGTTTCAATAAAAACGCCGTGAATAACATGGAACACGGCATTTTTTGAGGTTAGCTGGTTACGTCAGTCTGAGGTCGACTCAGACTTCCATCAGTTCTTTTTCTTTATCAGCCAGGACGTCATCGATACGTTTGACAAAGCTATCGGTAAGCTTTTGAACTTCATCAGCAGCGCGACGCTCCTCATCTTCGGTGATGTCTTTATCTTTTAACAATGACTTCAGATCATTGTTGGCATCGCGACGGATATTGCGAACAGACACCCGCCCTTGCTCTGCTTCGGCTTTCACTAACTTCACCAAATCACGGCGACGCTCTTCGGTAAGGGGAGGCAACGGAATGCGGATATTGGTGCCAGCGCTCATCGGGTTCAGCCCCAAATCGGAGGTAATGATGGCCTTTTCAACGGCCGCAACAATGCTTTTATCAAACACGGTTAAACTCAATGTGCGGGCATCTTCAATGGAGACATTAGCCACCTGGCGTAAGGGGGTATCAGCACCGTAATATGGCACCATGATGTTATCCAATATACTCGGATGAGCACGACCCGTTCGAACTTTGGATAGTTGAGATTTCAGTGCTTCAACACTTTTTTCCATCCGGCTTTTGCTGTCTTTGATAATATCGTTTATCACCTTGGGTATCCTTGTAAGCAATCAGCAGTTAACTGCGGCTAGTTTACTGTAAATTCTCTGCGTGGTCGATCAGAGTTCCTTCCGGCTCTCCCATCACCACACGTTTTAACGCTCCGGCCGTATTCATATTGAATACCCGGATTTGCATGCTGTGATCTCTGGCTAAGGTAAAAGCCGCCAAATCCATCACTTTCAATTCTTTTTCCAACACTTCGCTATAGCTTAGGCTACCGTACAAAGTTGCGGCGGGATCTTTCACCGGGTCAGCCGAATAGACACCATCTACTTTGGTGGCTTTTAGCACCGCATCCGCTTCAATTTCAATGGCGCGTAAACAGGCAGCTGAATCTGTGGTAAAGAATGGATTGCCCGTACCGGCAGAAAAAATAACCACTCGGCCTGATTTTAGCAAACTGATGGCTTCCGCCCAGCTGTAGTTGTCGCACACTCCGTTCAACGGTACCGCACTCATCATACGGGCATTCACATAAGCACGATGCAGAGCATCACGCATAGCCAGACCATTCATCACGGTAGCCAACATGCCCATATGGTCACCCACAACCCGGTTCATACCAGCTTTTGCTAACCCTTCACCACGGAAAATATTACCACCACCGATAACAATGCCCACCTGAATGCCAAGCTCGACAATTTCTTTAATTTCCTGAGCCATGCGATCCAGCACCTTGGGATCAATGCCAAAGCCTTCATCCCCCATCAGGGCTTCACCACTCAGTTTCAGTAAAATTCGTCTGTATGCGGGTTTTGGGTTCATGTGTGCTCCATTTATCTGGCTACCCGGTTCTGGCAAGCCGTTTTATTGAACTGGAAAGTTGCGATGGCGTAGGTCTGTCAAAAGCAGGTCGGTTTCTGACATAAAAAAACCGCGACCGATGGCCGCGGTTATTCTAGCGTTTTTTGCCCGTAGGCTCAAAGCGTAAATTTACTTCTTCGCAGCAGCAATCTGTGCAGCGACTTCAGCAGCAAAGTCTTCTTCTTTCTTCTCGATGCCTTCACCGACTTCCAAACGAACAAAAGAGACAGCTTCTGCTGAGTTTTGCTTCAGGAAGTCACCGACAGAGATAGAAGGATCTTTGACGAACGGCTGACCGGTTAAGCTCACTTCACCGGTAAACTTAGCCATACGACCAGCAACCATTTTCTCAGCGATTTCTTGTGGCTTACCGCTGTTCACAGCGATATCGATCTGAATTGCGCGCTCACGCTCTACCACTTCAGCTGGCACATCGTCAGGCTTGACGAAACCAGGGTTGTTGGCAGCGATGTGCATAGCTACATCTTTTGCGATCGCTTCGTCACCGCCTTTCAGTACGGCCAATACACCAATGCGGCCGGAGTGAACGTACTGACCAATGGTTTCACCTTCCACCACAGCGACACGACGGACATTGATGTTTTCACCAATTTTAGCCACCAGAGCTGCACGGGTTTCTTCTACGGTGCTACCGTTCAGGTCTGCAGCCAGCAGCTCATCAACGACGAACAGCTTATTGGCATGAACCAAGTCCGCTACGCTGTTGGCAAACGCCAGGAAGTTACTGTCACGGGCAACAAAGTCCGTTTCACAGTTAAATTCAACCGCCACAGCATAACCATCAGCAACACGCGTTAAAATCGTGCCTTCAGCCGCAACACGACCAGATTTTTTTGCAGCTTTAGCTAAGCCGCTTTTACGCATCGCATCAATTGCTGCTTCGATATCTCCAGCAGTTTCCTGCAGAGCTTTTTTACAATCCATCATACCTGCGCCTGTACGGTCACGCAGTTCTTTTACTAGGGCAGCAGTTACAGCCATCAGAGTATCCTCGTTATTAATCGGTTTGAACAAACAGAGGCCGAAGCCTCTGTTGCTGTATTATTTCAGGGAACATTCCGTCAATACGGAAGGTTAAACCTTACTCAGCTTCCACAAAGCCTTCGGCTTCAGCCTGAACTTCGATGGTCTTATCACGACCTTCAATAACTGTCTGGCTTACTGCTGACAGATACAACTGAATGGCACGGATCGCATCATCGTTACCAGGAATGATATGATCAATTCCTTTTGGATCAGAGTTGGTATCTACCACAGCAACTACTGGGATACCCAGGTTGTTGGCTTCTTTGACCGCGATGTGCTCATGATCGGCATCGATCACGAACAACACATCAGGCAAGCCGCCCATGTCTTTGATACCACCTAAGCTTTTTTCAAGCTTGTCCATTTCGCGGGTACGATCCAGCGCTTCTTTCTTGGTCAGCTTGTCAAAAGTTCCGTCCTGGCTTTGTGATTCCAGATCTTTTAAACGCTTGATGGACTGACGAACCGTTTTCCAGTTGGTCAGCATGCCGCCCAACCAGCGGTGATCAACATAGTACTGATCACAGCTTTTTGCTGCTTCTTTAATGGCTTCAGAAGCCGCACGCTTAGTGCCTACAAACAGAATCTTGCCTTTTTTAGAAGCAACTTGCTGAATGAAGCTAAGCGCATCATTCATCATTGGAACGGTTTTTTCCAGGTTGATGATGTGTACTTTGTTACGCGCGCCAAAAATGAATGGCTTCATTTTTGGATTCCAGTAACGGGTCTGGTGACCGAAGTGTACGCCCGCTTGGAGCATGTCACGCATTGAAACTTTTGCCATGATTAAATACCTGTAATTTAGGGGGTTAGGCCTCCATACATCCCATAGTCCGACCTGCATTTGTTGGCAGGCACCCCGGCTTATGTGTCGATGTATGTGTGTTATTTGTCATTTCGCTGCATAAGCAATAACGAAATACTTTGAAGAAAAGCACAAAGCTATTTGCTAATTTGCGGCGCGCTTTATACCATAGCCACCAGGAAAACACAATATTTATGCTGTTTTGCAGCTGGACATTCAAACAGAGAGAGACTGGATGACACCCATCATCAAAACCCCGGCAGAAATCGAAAAAATGCGCGTTGCAGGCCGCCTGGCCGCTGAAGTTCTGGAAATGATTGAGCCTTATGTGCAGGCTGGCGTGACCACTGATGAACTAAACAGTCGCTGCCACGATTACATCGTCAATGAACAGCAAGCCATTCCGGCGCCATTAAATTACCATGGCTTTCCAAAATCCATCTGTACCTCGGTTAATCATGTCATCTGCCATGGCATTCCCAACGATAAGCCGCTGAAAAAAGGTGATATTGTTAATATTGATATCACGGTGATTAAAGATGGTTACCATGGCGATACCTCGCGCATGTTCGTGATTGGAGAACCAAGCATCATGGCCGCCCGTTTAATCAAGGTCACTCAAGAAGCCATGTATCTGGGCATTAAGAAAGTCAAAGATGGTGCTCGGCTGGGTGATATTGGCCAGGTCATCCAGCAGCATGCGGAAAAACACAGCTACTCCGTCGTTCGTGAATACTGCGGCCATGGCATTGGTGCCGAGTTTCACGAAGAACCGCAGGTTTTGCATTATGGCCGGGCTGGGACTGGTGAGGTACTGCGCACTGGCATGTGTCTGACCATTGAGCCAATGATTAATGCAGGCGCCCGACACAGTAAGCTATTGAAGGATGACTGGACCGTGGTGACCAAAGATCGAAGTTTATCGGCTCAGTTTGAGCATACCCTGCTGGTCACCGATACCGGTTGTGAAATCCTGACCTTGCGTTCAGATGACACCATTGACCGTATCGTCACGGCCGATTAAAGCGCACCGACCCGAGGTTTGCCCATGACAGACACCGTTGCTTTTCAAAAAAACTGGCCTGCCAGCTTCAGTCTGGACAGTTATAAAAAACACATCAGTGAATTTACCCGCTGGTCTGAGGTTTCGTTTGAACAGCAATCGGTGCAGAGCCTGGTTAAAGCCCGCGCTCGCTTTATCGATCAGTTATTGCACACTTTGTGGCAACAACATGATTTACAACACGATGATACCCTTTGCCTGATCGCCGTCGGTGGCTATGGTCGTGGTGAATTGCATCCCTATTCTGATATTGATTTGCTGATCCTTAGTCAGCGTGCTCTCACCCCTGAGCAACAGGATACTTTGTCAGCCTTTGTCACCCAGTTATGGGATTTAAAACTGGAAGTAGGCCATAGTGTCCGCACCTTGGATGAAACCATCGAGCTGGGACGGGAAGACATTACCATCGCCACCAACTTGATGGAGATGCGTCGCCTGCTGGGCAATAAAGACTTATACGCTCAATTGCAGCAAGCCATTGCAGAAGACAGCTTCTGGAGTAGTCAGCAATTTTTTGAGGCCAAACGTCATGAGCAGCAGCAACGACATGCTCAGTACCATGGCACGGCCTACAACCTGGAGCCCAACTTAAAAGCCAACCCTGGTGGCCTGCGTGACATCCAGACCGTCGGTTGGGTGGCCAAACGACACTTTCAAACCCGAACCATGCGTGAGCTGGTTGCTTACCAGTACCTGACGGAAGACGAATACCAGGAGCTGATGGAGTGTGAATCTTACTTGTGGCAAATGCGCTTTGTGTTGCACCTGGAAGCTGGCCGTAACGAAAACCGTATTTTGTTTGACTACCAGCCTGCAGCTGCTGAGCGCTTGGGTTTTGGTGACGATGGTAAAGCATCCGTCGAACGCATGATGAAGCGTTTTTTCCGAACCGTGCAACGGGTTAGTGAACTGAACGAGATGCTGCTACAGCACTTTGAAGGCAGCATCTTAAATAACCACCAAAGCGCCAAGGTGCATGCGCTTGATGACAGCTTCGAGCTGCATGGTCACCTGATCAAAGCCATTGATAACAGTGTCTTCGCCCGGCGGGATAACCTGATTAAATTATTCTGGCACATTGCCAATAATTCCAATATTACCGGCATTCACTCCGATACGCTGCGCCTGTTGCGACAGGTACGCCGCCGACTGATGGGCGATTTGCAAGATTATGAAGCCTGCCGCCGGCTGTTTTTGGCTCTGATGCGCCACCCGCGCGGCATGGACACCTCCATCACTCTGATGCATAAATACGGCATCCTGGCGGCATATTTACCTCAGTGGCGCAATATCGTCGGTCAGATGCAGTTCGATTTATTTCATGCCTACACCGTCGATGAACACACCCATCGGCTGCTGAAAAACCTATATCGCTATACCCTGCCCGAGCACGATAACGAGTTTCCTCTTTGCTCTGACATTGTCCGGCGTATGGAAAAACCCGAGCTGTTATTTTTAGCCGGTATCTTTCATGACATTGCCAAGGGCCGGGGCGGCGATCATTCCGAGCTCGGGGCCATGGATGCGCGGGAGTTTTGCCGACTGCACAAACTCAGTGACTTCGACAGCAAACTCATTGCCTGGCTGGTCGAGCATCATTTGCTGATGTCGGTTACCGCGCAGCGCAAAGATATCTATGACCCTCAGGTGGTGATGGAGTTTGCTGAGCAGGTCCGGGATGAAACCCGGCTCAATTATCTGTACTGCCTGACCTTGGCGGATATTCGTGCCACCAACGACAACCTATGGAATGACTGGAAAGGCTCGCTGTTACGAGAGCTGTACCTGTCCACGCAGAAAGCTTTTCGACGTGGTTTGGAAAAACCGATGGATATGCGCGATCAGATCCGTGAGAACCAGGCCGAAGCTATGCGATTACTGCTACGACAGACCTTTACCAAAACCGAAATCCAACAGTTGTGGAGCCGGATCAAAGCCGACTATTTTATACGCTACAATGCCAAGCAAATTGTCTGGCATTGCGAGCATATCCTGCGGCATAAACAGCCGAAAGAGCCACTGGTTCTGGTAAGCAAAGCTCCTATTCGCGGTAGCACCCAGGTCTTTGTCTATACCCCGGATCAACCGAACTTATTTGCCCGCATGGTAGCTGCGCTTGATAGCAAAAAAGTTGATATTTTTGATGCCCAGATCATGACCAACAAAGATGGCTATGCCATGGATACCTTTGTGATCCTGGAGCAAAATGGCCAACCGGTCAGCTCACCATCACGAGTGCAAAGTATTAAGCGGGCACTCGAGCAACACATTCAGGGCAAACCGGAGCAGCGCCAGCACAGCCGGATTTCACGCCAGATGCGGCAGTTTAATGTGCCACCTAAAGTCAGCTTTATGCAGGGCAACAGCAAAAACCGCACCATGGTCGAAATCGCAGCGCTTGATGCACCAGGCCTACTCGCGCGCATTGGTGATGTGTTTCAGCAATGCTCCATCCAGATCCATGCCGCCAAAATCACCACGCTAGGTGAGCGGGCCGAAGATTTCTTCATGGTTTCGACCGCAGAAGATACCGCGCTGGATATTGACCAGCAAAGCCAGTTAAAACGCACCTTAATCGAACATTTGACTCAAGTAACAGAAGGCTAAATACGCAAGATGACAGACTTAAAAACCACCATAGAACAAGCATTTGAACAACGCGCATCCATTACTCCAGCAACCGTATCTTCGGAGATCCGCGATGCCATCGAGCAAGCACTCGCCCTGCTTGATAGTGGTGAAGCCCGGGTAGCAGAAAAGCTGGCTGGTGAATGGGTGGTGCATCAGTGGCTGAAAAAGGCCGTTTTGCTGTCATTCCGTATCAACGACAATGAAGTGATGGATGGCGGAGAAACCAAGTTCTACGATAAAGTACCGATGAAATATGCTGGCTATGATGCAGCTCGTTTTGCCGAAGAAGGCGTTCGTGTCGTACCACCAGCCGCTGTGCGCCGTGGCAGCTTTGTTGGCAAAAATGCTGTGCTGATGCCGTCCTATGTCAACATTGGTGCCTATGTCGGTGAAGGCAGCATGGTTGATACCTGGGCCACTGTCGGCTCATGCGCTCAGATTGGTAAGAACGTACATTTATCCGGCGGCGTTGGCATTGGCGGCGTGCTGGAGCCTTTGCAGGCTAACCCAACCATCATTGAAGACAACTGCTTTATCGGTGCCCGCTCCGAAGTGGTTGAAGGTGTCATCGTCGAAGAAGGCGCGGTGCTTTCCATGGGCGTTTACATCAGCCAGAGCACGCGCATTTATGATCGCGAGACCGGGGAAATCAGCTATGGCCGAGTACCTGCAGGCGCAGTCGTCGTACCAGGTAGCTTGCCGAGCAAAGACGGCAGCCACAGCCTGTATGCGGCCATTATCGTGAAGAAAGTGGATGCACAAACCCGGGCTAAAGTCGGCATCAATGCCCTGCTGCGTAATATCGACTAAGTACGCCAAGCCACAATCTGACAAAACTCTGACCAAGGCCAGTCATTGATGGTCTTGGTCTTACAAGACTACTGAGCGGGCAAATGCTGCGCTAACCAAGGCAGTGCTATTCCTTCAGGCTCCAGAGTTTCGCAAGCATCAATCCATAATGGCTCGGCCAGGGCTGTGCCTTGCAGTTCCTGCAGCAACTCGGCAAATTGTTTGCCAGCACCGCAGAAGGTTTCGTAGCTGCTATCGCCCAAACCAATCACCAGATAGTGTTTGTCGGTCAGCAATGGAAAGCGATCACGGGCATCGAGAAAAAATGGCAATAAATTATCTGGGATATCGCCCTGCCCGGTGGTTGAGGTGATCACCAGCCAGATATCCGCGTTATAAGCTAGCACCTCATCCAGTTTAGGTTCTAAAAACAGCTTTAAGTCATAACCGCGCTGCTGCAACTCAGCATCAGCTTGTTCAGCAACATACTGCGCACCACCATAGACAGTGCCGACCACTAGGGCGACTTTTTTCATGCTTGCTCCTTGGCTAATTGTTCAAATGCGTGTTGGATCACCGGCTCATCAACCGACCAGCCTAATTGTTGAAACAATGGCTGCAACTCATCCAGCGGGCAGCGGATGCTAACCGCCTCGCCAGTGATAGGGTGATTAAATTGCAACTCTTTGGCGATAAGCAGCATGCGATGACAATGCAGATGCTCGCGAAACAAGCGGTTGTGCTTACCATCACCATGGCTGGTATCGCCAACTATCGGATGGCGCAAATGCGCCAGATGCCGCCTGAGTTGATGCTTTCGCCCTGTCCGTGGTGACAAAGCAACCAAGCTGTAACGCGCGGCCGGATAACGGCTGACGGGAATAGGCAGCTCAACGGTCGCCAATGGCCGGTAATCAGTGATCGCATCCTGAGCTGCTTTATCCGGATCAGCGTACTTATCGCCCAGTTTATCCAGCTGCTCTTTCAGCGGATAATCCAGCGTACCGGGTTGTTCAATATAACCCCGCACCACAGCCAGATAGCCTTTAAACCAATGCTGCTGAGCATTTTGCTCACTTAACAGCCGAGCCACTTCACTCGATAAAGCAAACAGCAATACCCCAGATGTTGGCCGATCCAACCGGTGGATCGGGTAGACATGCTGGCCAATTTGATCACGCAGAGTCTGCATCACGAAACGGGTTTCATGTCGATCCAGAAAAGAGCGATGCACCAGCATACCTGCGGGCTTGTCCACCGCCACCAGATACTCATCCTGAAAAAGAATGCTGAGCTCAGCTGGCGTTTTTGCAGCGATTTCAGTGGGCAGTACAGAGTTAGTTTGATTGAAAGCAGGCATCAAAACGACCAATAATAAATAGCAATATACGCACGTCTTCGGGGTGATTGGCCAGCGCATACTCAGCCATTGGCAAAATACTAACATCAGCAGGCAATGGGTGCCCTCCATCTAGCAATGCCTGCATCCGCGGGATCAGCACAAACTGCAACCACTGCTCAAACGCCATGGTATCGCAGCAAAAAGGGGCAGTACTGGCCATAGCCTCAGCTGAGGGTGGCTCGGTGCTCCACATTCCCAAGGCTTTTAGCTCTGCAGTCATTTCCTGCAACACCCAGGATACCGAGTCCGACATCAGGTATTTCTCCATCATTTTGTATCAGCAGATCATACCATACTGTATAGCCAATGCATTTTGAAAGCCGAAGACGATAGAAGCATTGTCCAATGCTCGCTTTCGCAGTACTATTTGCCTTCACCGCAGTAACGGATTTTTGTTTTATGGCGACCACCTGGCTCATTATTCTTCTATTGACCATTTGTTATGCGTTCTGGATACAACGCAAGCAAGATGAGCGAGCCATTATGCTGGCCCGGCATTTATGCAAGAAACATGAATTGCAGTATCTGGATTGCGGCCGCAAAGCCCATCGGATTGAACGTATCAATGGCAAGCGACGCTTTGTCACGCATTATAGTGTCGATTTCAGTAGCGATGGCGAAAGCCGTTATCAAGCCACTTTAACCATGGCCGCCATGCAATACGCTGCTTTTGATCTGCCGGCTTATCGCCTGCCGGGTTAATCAGCCATGCACCGATTCGGCAATCACCTGGCGCGGCCGAAACAGCAATTTGCCATGCACCGTGTTAAAGGTCAGCTCAGTCACTGCCCGGTAAGCATCATCACTAAAAAAAGCCAGATACTTCTCTAAGGTCACAAAGACACCAACACCAGCTGAGCCTTCGTCTTCATCCACCATTTGATCCACCACATGCAATAAGTGCTGGCCAAGCCCCAAATGCTGATGACGTGGCAACACCGCAATAAAAGCCAGCATATGGTAATTTTTAGCGGGCATCGCCGCATGTATTTTTCCTTCTTTTTCGAGCAATTGCTTGGTCGAAACAAAGCCGGCCGTCAGTAACATTTTCAGCCGCCAATGCCAGAAACGATGGCCACCCAACCCCGAATCGGCTTTCACCACACAAGCAATGCCCAGCAGCTGCTTGGCCTGATACAACCCAATAATTGACTGGCCAGTCTGCCAGAATGCGCTGAGCTCTTCCCGTATAGCCGCCCTGAGCTTTTGCTCATAATCGGCTTTTTCAGCATTAAATATCGACATAAATAATGGGTCGTCATGGTAAGACTGAAATAAAATGGAAGCGGCTATATTCAGCTCTTCACCTTCAATAGAGCGAACAACCAATTGATTCAACTGCTGGACAGACATAGCATACCTTTATTGTTATGATTATTTTTTCAACACCATAGCAGGGCTTTATGTAATTGCCAATACGACGCAATGCGCTACGCTTATTTTAACGGTTTCTTTTACTTCGAGGTGATCATGGATACATCAACGCATACCCTGGCGAATTTATTTGCTCAACTAGGTTTGGATAATGATCCGGCCGCCATCGACCGTTTTGTTCAACAGCACCGATTAGCCGAGCATGTGCCACTAGAGGAAGCGCCATTCTGGAACAAAGGGCAAGCCAGCTTTATCGCAGAATCGTTAAAAGAAGATGCCGACTGGGCCGAAGTGATTGATGAGTTAAACGCTCTGCTACGCTGAGACTTTGCTGGCTGTGGTACCTGAAGATGCAGCCATGTAGGCTGCATCTTCAGGTCATTTTGCTATTCTCTAGGTGGCGCAGCCTATAAGTAGGTATAAGCTTTTTCACCCCAGCCGGTTAACTGACCGTTCTTGAAAATCAATGGAGTGCATTCATCTTTGCTGGTCATGCCATCACTGCGACGGTGGTGCGTCCGGTAAAATAGCACTTGCACGGCAACATCCTCTTTCTGGAAGGTTTCGGTAAAGTCTGCCGTCCCCAACTGCTGCATCACCGTCGTCATTTTGGTGCCTGTGGTCAGTTGGTTAATGTAACTCCGATTGGATTTTTGGGTTTCCCGCCAGTTGCTACCATCTGCGTGACTTTTGTTGTGATCGTTAATCGCCACCACACAGCCGCTTAATGAAAATACCATCAATGCAGGTACAACCCATTTTTTTGCTTGCATAAAAGCTCCTTAGCCTTCGTTCGTTTAAATAACTCCACTACTTAGCAAGTAAGGTAGCAAGCAAGAGGCCAACTTTACTAATTCAATAAAATCATGGATTTAATAAATAGACATTCCCCCCTTTAAGCATTCTGATGTAGAATTTAGCCATTTAGTAGCGGATCTTACCAATGCCAACAGCCCTTGAACTCATCAGCCAGCAAGCCAGTATCTTGCAGCAGGAAGGTAAAACAGCCAGCCTGGCGCTGCTTAGAAGCCGACTCGGTAAACAACTGCATCCGGCCGAGTTGCTGCAGGCGTTTCAGCAGTGGAAACAACTGCCTGAATCGCAACGCCTGGCGGCACCAGCGGAGCTAAACATGGCAGCACCTGCGGAAACCGATACCCACACGGTTTCAGCGGCCGAACGTATTGAGCATCTGGAGCAGAAAGTACAACAACTTGAAACGCTGGTCGAAGCCCTGCAACAACGCCTGGATGCCCTGCATGTGGGTGGCTGAACTGCGCTTTCGTCTGATTGCCGATACCAAGCTGAGCATGGCTGAACAGCAGATACGCCGCTATCTGGAAACATTGATCTTTAACGGCCAGATCCTCGGTCGCGAGTTTCCAAGTTATCAAACGGATGATGCATTTTGCAGCCGGGTGGTGTTGCCGGCACAAGATGCCCTGGCGAAACAGCACCATAGCTTGCTTGGGCTGGCCGCTATGGAGGCTTTGGCACAAGCTGGGTTGGCCTATCCACAGCTCAGCCTGTTAGGCGCTGATTTAATGTCCAGCCATACCGATCCCTGCCAGGTTCCAGAGTATTTCATTGTGTTTAATCACTTTGCCGAGAACATCTCCCCCGTACGCTGTGCCGAGCATTTTGCCCCTGTGCCGCTATATCGCCTACAGCCAACAGGGAGTAAACAGGACCATGAGGAATTGATCCGCTGGCAGTTGCAATACCAGGCGTTGGATGAGATACAGATGCAACAAGATCGGGTAGTGGACAAAAGTGCCGAGAAGGCACTACAAGGCTTGCACAGTAAGTTAAATCGGCAGGGGCGCCGTTTTGCCCGCCGGATTGAGCAGCAAGAAGGCAAAGCCTGTTATTACTATCTGTACAGTGGTAGCAGCCCGGATTGCCAGGCTGAAGCCACCAAAGCATGCCCCAGCTGTGGTGCGCCCTGGCGGTTGGAGCAAAGCTGGCATGAGTTGTTTCAGTTTCGCTGCGAACCCTGTCGGCTGGTGTCGAATATTGCCTGGGATTGTCAGTAGTACGTCTTCTGAATATCAGCCCAAGCTTAAGGCAGGGTGGCTGCCGAATCCATCACCTCGGCGCAAAAGCTGGAGGGCTGGTGTACTTACTCCACCGGCCTCCAGGAGCATATCCCTATGCCCTCTCGGCCTGCGCAGCATCCTTGCTGCTGTTGCATAATCACACCAGCTCTCCATCACCTCGGTGCAAAGAGTATGGTTAATTTTTTCAGATAAAAGGTATTAAATCCCCTCAGTGCTGGCCGGCTGCAGCTGCTGCAGAAACTCAGCCAAATTGTCCGCTAATTTGCGCTCCACTTCTTTGCCAACACGTTCGGCAAACACTTCACCGGTTTCATTCAATACAGAAATAACGGTTTGCTCATCATCCGTCACTGCAATAAACACAGTTTCCCGCTGCTTTAAGCGCCGTTTCATCAATATATGACCAATGATATTTTCTTTTAAACGATCACAGTCCGCCTCATGCCATGGCATCAGCAACAATAACTTACCATCTGGGTGTGACGCTGCCAGCCCTCCTCCATAGTACAAACCATAAAAGAGCTTAATATCCTGATGCAATGACAACTCAAGTGCTTGCTCTACTGCAGAAAAGTCAAGGCGACTTGCTTGCAATACCGGTTGCCACTCCACCTGATCATCCGTTGCAGGGGGCAATTCACAGGGGGATGGCAGTTGCTTATCCCGCTCGGTCAGCAAGGGTTGTTGCTGTTGTCGGTACCATTCGAGACTGCGTTCAATAAAATCGTGCCAAGCCGTTGCAAAATCCACGTACTATTCCTTATTTACCGGCTGATCCAGCCAGACCGCTTATGCTACAATGCAGCTATTCTAACCTGAGTGAAGCCGTTATGACAAAGCCACACCCAACCCTGCAGGATACGTTGACCTTAGGCAAAGAAACGGAGTATCCAACCAGTTA
This sequence comes from Alkalimonas sp., assembly GCA_022565655.1. Taxonomy (GTDB): domain Bacteria; phylum Pseudomonadota; class Gammaproteobacteria; order Enterobacterales; family Alteromonadaceae; genus Alkalimonas. The sequence goes on along the minus strand of JAIUMG010000002.1, from coordinate 6,698 downwards.
CGATCCAGGGTTGTTGCAGGCCGTTCCTCGGCAACTGGGCCGTCAGGAGTTGCAGTTGAGTAAGCCACTGCCTTTTGTCGGTCAGGATATCTGGCATGCCTACGAGCTCTCCTGGTTAAACAACAAAGGCAAACCAGTAGTCGCCCTGGCTACCTTCGTGGTGCCGTTTGATTCAGCCAACTTAATCGAATCCAAGTCATTTAAGCTGTATCTCAATAGTCTGAACCAAAGCCGTTTTAGTGATTTAGGCCAGGTATACCAACGACTCAAAAAAGATTTATCCGCTTGCGCAGAAGCCAGCGTCGAAGTAACCCTCCACAATGTCAATGAGCTGCAACCGTTTCAGCCAACCTGGATCCAGGGAGCCTGTCTGGATGAGCTGGACATTGAAGTGAATCATTACCACTACCAGCCTGAACTGCTACAACATGCAGAGCCTAGTGTCACCAAGAATGAAAAGCTGTTTTCTCATCTGCTCAAATCAAACTGCCTGATCACCAATCAACCCGACTGGGCCAGTGTCTTTATTCACTATCGTGGGCCAGCCATCTGTCATGAGTCCTTGCTGCGCTATATCATCAGCTTTCGCGAACATAATGAATTTCATGAGCAATGTGTTGAGCGAATATTTTCCGATATCTGGCGCCAGTGCCAGCCTGAGTTCCTGGCGGTGTATGCCCGCTACACCCGACGCGGTGGCTTGGACATCAATCCACTTCGTAGCAGCGAAGCCTACCCATTGCCGTCAATCCGCCTGACTCGTCAATAAACCGGGCCAGCTCGCAAAACGAAAGCCACCTGAAATAATTCACGGACACTTTCAAAAATCGAGCTGCTATCAAAGCAGCTCGGCCCTCCATGTGATTGATTTACAATAACAACCTTGACTCTCCCTGACAAAACAAAAGAAACTAACCATGAAAACTTTCACTTTTACTTTCAAAGTGAAAGGTTTTTGCTTATAATTCATCCAGTGCTGCAGATGGACTGCAGCACGCTGTAGCTAATGATGGACAGAATGATGAACCAACTTACCTCGACAGAAGAACAATCCTGGTTGCCCTATTACCTGTACAAATAAGCAACCAGCCGTGTTGTATCAACAGACTCAGATCTGAACAACACACCCTACCCTACCCAAACCGGCTGTTTCAGCCGGTTTGTTTTAATCTCTGTCAAACAATAGTCGCATTTGCTGTGGTAGCATATATACTTAGGCTATATACCGAGTCAGTCCGGTTTATCCTATTCATAATCAATAACTCATCATGGTGATGCCGTTGCAAGATGACCTGAAGCAGCAACTAGATCATGCGTTAAAAACACGCAAACAACTGGAAATGACCTACGAAAGCCAATTCAAAATACTGGCCAAGTTTGTATCCCGGTTATCGCTGACCTGTAAAGGGCTGGATATTGAGCTGGATAACAAGCTAGCTAAACTTCGACTGGAGTTAGCCCGAGGGACCGATCTTGAAAAATTACTGCCGGTCGTCAACACCATCAGTGATGGCTTAAAACATCTCGAAAGTAAGAATGAGCAAGATATTCGCCGGTTACAAAATGGTTTGAAAGAGGCAGGTACTTTGCTGCAGAAGCAGCGTGGCTTGCCCGATCAGTTACGACGCGATTTACGGGCTTTGCTCAGTAAGGTCGATCAGCCGTCGGCCACGGTTCACGCCTATTTACCTCATCTGACTGACCTGACCAAGCTGTATCAAAATGCCTTCAGTGCCAAACAGAGCCTGGATAACTCCAATGAACCTGAAGAAGAACGTTACAAACATATTTGCCGGCAAATATCAGTCGAATTGACCAATTTATTGAGCGAAATGAGTTTTGCAGACCAGTATGCAACTGATATCGATCAAATCCGTCAGTCATTAATGGCCCACCTTGGCATTGAAGATTTATTAAATGCTTGCCTGGCGACCATCACCATTATCGTGGCCAGCATAAACTCCGAGCGGCAATCCGCCCAGCATTTTTTACTGCAGCTGCATGAAACGCTGGAGCAGGTGCAAAAGTCGCTGGTGTCTTCACTGAGTCAGTCCAGCCAGATCCAGGATAAACTGAAGCACCTGAATGACCAGCTGGAGCAACAAATTGATTCGTTCAGTAAAGATAGCAAACAAGCCACCAGTTTGGACCAACTGAAAGGGTTAGTCAGTCAACGTTTGCAAGATATCACCAACTCTCTGGCCGAAAAAGAACAACTGGAGCAGGACGAACGTAATGCCATGCTGGAGTCGCTTAAAACCATGGAGCATCGCTTGCTGGATCTGGAATCAGAAGCCCAGCTATTTCAGAAAAAGCTTGCGGAGCAAAAATTCCGTAGTTTACAGGATGCTCTGACTGAAATTCCCAACCGAGCTGCATTTGATGATCGCTTTGAGCTGGAACTAAAGCGGTTTCAACGTTATGGTACCCCGCTTTGCATTGCCATGGGGGATGTTGACCATTTCAAGAGCATCAACGACAACTACGGCCACAGCGCTGGTGACAAAACCTTAAAAGTGATTGCCCGGGCGCTTAAACAAAGCTTGCGTGAAACCGATTTTATTGCGCGCTATGGTGGTGAAGAGTTTGTCATTCTGTTTCCTGAAACCACCCTGGCTGAGTTGGAACATCCTCTGAATAATTTACGTCAGAAGATTAAAAAGATTCCTTTTAAGTTTAAGAATAAAAAAGTGCCCATCACCATTTCATTTGGGGCTACACAGCTGGCAGAGCACGATAATATCCGGGCGGCATTTGATCGGGCCGATGAAGCCTTGTACGAAGCCAAGCATGCTGGCCGGGATCAAGTCATTTTAAAATCAGTATCCAACTAATTTTTCAGCTTCAGCTTGGGACTGAGTATGGAGTTCGTTTATGCATGTGCAATTAAACCCAGTAGGCTCAATGAGCCTGCTGTCGCAACTGGAAGTCGACCGGCTTAAACAAAATACCAATAAAGAAGCATTTCAGTTATTTCGAAACTGCTGCCTGGCGGTGTTAAATGTGGGCAGCCATACCGATAGCTCTGCTGAAATTTACCAGCAGTTTGAGGACTTTGCCGTCAACCTCATCAGCCGTGAGCGTGGCATCAAGATCGAGTTGTTCAATCCTCCTAAAGATGCCTTTGTCGATGGCCATATCATCCGTGGTATTCACGAGCATTTGTTTGCTGTTTTGCGGGATATCCTGTTTTACCATACCCAACTTAAAGTGAACGCCAATCGGCTGGATCTAACCAATAGCGCTCATATCACCCACAGTGTATTTGATATCTTGCGCAATGCTCAGGTGCTTGGCTGCGATACCGAGCCAAACATGATCGTCTGCTGGGGTGGCCATTCAATCAATGAGGTTGAATACAAATACACCAAAGATGTTGGCTATCAGCTAGGCCTGCGCGGCCTGAACATCTGCACCGGCTGTGGACCAGGAGCCATGAAGGGCCCGATGAAGGGGGCTACTATTGGCCATAATAAACAACGCTTCCAGGCAGGTCGCTATCTTGGCTTAACGGAACCAAGCATTATCGCGGCAGAGCCACCCAATCCGATTGTCAATGAGCTGGTGATCCTGCCTGATATCGAAAAAAGGCTGGAAGCTTTTGTCCGGGTTGCCCACGGCATCATTATCTTCCCAGGTGGGGCTGGTACCGCTGAAGAGCTGCTGTATTTGCTTGGTATCATGCTGCATCAAGACAATAAAGCTCAAAAATTACCGGTGATCTTGACCGGCCCGAAAAGCAGTGAAAACTACTTTAAAGAAATCATTCACTTTATTGATTCTACCCTGGGGCAAGAAGCTGTTGATTTGCTCGAGGTGATTATTGATGACCCGGCCCAGGTCGCCAGAAGTTTAAAAGCAGGCTGTCAACGTGTGCGTGAGTATCGTCGCACCGTTGGGGATGCCTACCACTTTAACTGGACGCTAAAAATTGACACCGACTTTCAGCAACCATTTATCCCAAACCACCAGAATATGGCCGCACTGGACTTGCATCGCCAGCGGGATAAAGCAACACTGGCAGCCAATCTGCGCCGTGCTTTTTCCGGCATTGTTGCTGGGAATGTCAAAGATGAAGGCATCAAAGCTATTCAGCAATCGGGGCCTTTCCAGCTGCATGGCGAGCCGGAGTTAATGCAGTTGATGGATAAACTGCTGCAGGCTTTTGTCGAGCAAGGTCGGATGAAACTTCCTGGCAGCCACTATGAACCATGTTACAGGATAATGCGATAACACTATGACGCAGCTGGTTTTAATTGACGCTCTGAATTTGATACGCCGTTTATATGCCGTGCAAGAGCGCCCTTACCTACCATTGCCGGATCAATTGAATGCCTCAACGCGTCAGCAGATCGTGCAAAACACTTGGAACGCATTGGAAAAAGCTCTGCTGGCCATTGTTCACTCGTGCCAGCCCAGCCATCTTTTAGTGGTGTTCGACAGCAACGAACCCACCTGGCGCCATCAGCTCTACCCGGCTTATAAAGCCAACCGCAGCCCCATGCCTGAATTGCTGCAGTCGGCAATGGCTGAGTTGTGTCAACGTATAGAAGGCATGGGGATCCAACACTTCAATCTGCCCGGCTTTGAAGCAGATGATATCATCGCCTCACTGGCTACCACCATGCGACAACATCAGCAACAGGTGACCATCGTATCCACTGATAAAGGCTACCTGTCACTGCTCGACTCCGGTGTCGCGATTTATGATCACTTTCGCCGCGAGTATCTGTCAGAAGACGCGGTTGTGGAAAAGTTTGGCTTGCCCTCTCACCGGCTGATCCGCTACTGGAGCCTGGTTGGCGACAACACGAATAACATCAGTGGCGTCCCTGGTATTGGGCCAAAAACAGCTTTGGAGCTATTGCAGTTGGGCGATACGTTCAATGACATCTTGCAGCACCCGGACTGTCCAAAAACCATGAAACACAAACTAATCGAACATAAAGCAGATATCCTCACCTTTATGCAGTTATTTCAACCCCGTTGTGATGTGGAAACCGGCCTGAACCTGCAGCAGCTAAGATACCTTAAAACGGCGCCGCCTTCTGCGGGGGTGTCCGATGGCTAAACTCAAATTAGTCGCCTGGTTGGCAGCAGGTTTGCTGGCGTATTTGCTGATCACCCTGGCCATCGTCAAGTATTACCCGGATGATCCGTCGCAAATGAACTGGCAGGTCCGGGAAGCCTTTAATGCCAAGTACATTAAAAGCCTGAAACCAAATGAGCAGGTGCTTCAGGAGCAAGTGATCGATCGGCTAGGCGGGCCTGATATAACCAGAGCCTACCGCCATGATGGCAAGGTATACCAATTGCTGTACTATCGAACTCACCGCGCGATAGCCGATGGCATCACCACGGAAGACGAATGCACGCCATTGCTTTTTATTGAACGTCAACTGGTCGCCATCGGCCATGATGCCATAGAACGTTATGAACAATACCGTCCTGCCCGCAACTGAAACCACTGCCCACTGGCAACAACTGTACCAGCAGTTGCAAGCCTTCTATCAGCACAACCACGATCAGTCCGAGGCAGAGCAACTGACACAACAGGCTGAACAGCTCGCCAAACAACTGGTCATCTGTGCAGAACAGTCTGAACTGGTGCTGTTTGCCCAGTTGCAGTGTTCTCCTGAAGACATCCGCTTTACCGCTTCGATAGCCATGAAGCAAGCTTGCCTGGTACTCGTCATCGCACGCAGGCTATGCTGGCCTGCAGCCTTACTGCAGCAGTTAATCAGCAGTGTGTGGTTGAGTTACCTGGCCGTCAGCCCGGTGCTTGATGCTCAACAGCCAGAGCAACGCAACTCAAGCATGCTGCTCAGATACCCTGCCCGCTACGCATTAGCCCGCTTAAAAGCCAAGCTGCCAGTGTATGCCAGACAATGGTTTCAACATGCCTACGACAGTGAGTCGCAGCAACGGGCATGGCGGCGAAACCCTTTTAGCGACTTACTTAGTCTGAGTGGCCAGCTCTGCTGGTTAATGGCCCGGACTCCGGCAGATGGCTTGGCAGCTGCAGTGCAAATCAGTTACTGGCGCTGTAAGTACCCGCAAGAGCGTTTTTACCTGGAACAATGGGCTGCAACCGGGCCGGCGTTATGGCAATGTGGCAGTATAGTAAGCGACCAGCAAGGCAAGCACTGGCTGTTACTGGAGCAACAAGCTGAGTTGCTGCTGGTGTTGGCCATCGGGCAGCAAGGCCTGCAACTGGCCATCCGCTCACTGTCACAAACCGAACAGCAACTCGAGATACAACCGAACACCAGCTTGCAGCACTGGCACTGGTTGCAAAATATCGCCCAGGCAGAACACAGTGACCTGATCCATGCCCGTTTGCCGGAGTCTGGCCAACAGTATTTGGCGCCGACGTTGATTAAACAGTTTTGTCAGCAAAGTCTGCCACAACAGCTCAGCTTACTGCAACAGGATCCAGCAAGCCGCAATGTCTTGCTGCAAGCAGCCAGCCAACAAAGCCGTGAGCAGCTGCCGATCCAAGAGACAAAGCATGCGTTGCTGCTATTAGGCTCGGCACAATTACCCTGGCTACTGGCACAGGCTCAGTGCCAGCGTTTTTGCCAGCATCAGGCTCAGCCACACCATGGCCTACTGCAGCAACTGCAGCAAATTCTCTATATTGCTTTGCAAGTGCAGGCTGTCGCGCTACCCCCGGCTCAGTTGCAGTTACTTGCCTG
>JAIUMG010000001.1 GCA_022565655.1 Alkalimonas sp. | reverse complement strand
CAGAAGGCCAGGAATAATGCTAAAAACTTATTCTTACTCATCACTTTCCTCTTTTCGAATACTGGCCGCCAGGGCAACACCGACCACCGCAACCGCCAGCAAAAACCATTGCAGCGCATAACCCCGATGCTTTTCAGGTGGCATGACGACAGCTTGATAATGCGTCACAAAGGGGCTGGTTCCCAATTGATAGATCACCGCCGGGTATGCTGGCTGCGGTAGATATTGAGCCAAATCATCCAGCTCAATTTGCTGGATCCGCATTGGCCAGCGTCCTAAATCTTCTAAGTTCTGCCCCAAACGTATATTCGCAAATGAAGTTCTCAGTAGGCCCTGCACCTCGATCTGCTGAGGGATCTCTAGCTCTGGCAGCTCAGCCCGGCTGGCGGCCCCCTCTACCCAGCCCAGATTGACCAGAATTGGCGCCTCAAAGCGATTAAACTGCACCGGAATGACCACATCGTAGCCAACCTTGCCATCGACTATTTTGTTGTCCAACAGCCACACCACCGGCGATAACCATTGCCCTTGATCGGCAAACTCCAGTAAGTCGGCATCTTCCAGCGCAATCCGCTGCAGCTGGCTCCAATTCACTGGACCTTGAGCTTGCCACTCTGACTGCCGCTGTAATTGAGCTGTTTTTTCGGCGGCTCTATCCAGCTGCCACCAGGAGAGCTTGATTAAAATGGCAAATGCCGTCAAAGTGATTAGGAACCACACCGGATGCAGATGAACATGCATGCGTCTGACTTTAAACTGCATAACAACATCTCGGGAGACAAAAATAGATGTGGCTTAAAATAATTATCATCGCGCTACTGCTCTTTATTGTTTTTAATTTATTCCGTGCGCTGTTCACCATGCTGAGAAGTGAACCCGGAACCGTGCGGATGAGTCAGTTTTTGGGTAAGCGGGTACTGTTTTCCGCTATCGCTCTACTACTCATTTTGCTGGCAATAGCCACCGGCATGATCACGCCAAACCCCAGGCCTTACTAAATCAAACCATGCTTGGTGGGTTTACCCCACCAAGCACATTCATCGTTATAGCACGTAGACCACAAAGAATACGAGCAACCAGACCACATCGACAAAGTGCCAATACCAGGCACCAGCCTGAAAAGCAAAGTGCTTCTCTGGGGTAAAGTGCCCTTTTAACACCCGCAGGAACACAAAGAACAAGATAATGGCTCCCAAGGCCACATGGATGCCATGGAACCCGGTCAGGATGAAGAAGGTGTTGCCATAAATACCAGAGTCTAAGCGCAGCCCCAAATCACGGTAAGCATGTACGTACTCATAACCCTGCAAGCCCAGAAAGATCAGTCCGAGGATTAAGGTGATCAGCAGCATGGTTGTCAGCTGTTTACGCTTATTCTGCTCAAGCCCGGTATGGGCAAAATGCAGCGTGATAGAGGAAATGACCAGGATGGTGGTGTTTATTGCTGGCAAGCCCCAGCCCATGGCTTGCGTTTCCGTACCGCCTGGAGTGGTTAACAGTGGCCACACCGCTGAAAAGTCTGGCCATAATATAGCACCAGTCATTTCATTGTTGCTGGCACCGCCCAACCAGGGGATAGCAATCATTCTGGCGTAAAACAGGGCGCCAAACAAAGCGGCAAAAAACATAATTTCAGAGACAATAAACCAGCTCATCCCTTGTTTAAATGAGCGATCCATTTGAGCGCTGTATAAACCCGTCATCGACTCATCAATTACATTTTTAAACCAGCCGTACAGCATAAAAAATAAAATAGCGATGCCAAGCAGCAATATATAGCCGCCCCAGCCACTTTCGCCTTTATCCATGTCCATCACAAACAGGCCGGCACCTAAGGCGATAAAGAACAACGCCACGGCCCCGACGATTGGCCAGGGGCTTTGATCGGGAACATAGTATTTTTGGTAACTTTCATTATTCATTGTTATTCCCCAAGTTCAGATAGGTTGTCTTGCGCTTCAGGCTGCCATTGGTCCGTCACATCATAGAGCGTATAAGACAACGTAATCGTACTGTACTGAGCAGGTAGTGCCGGGTCCACATAGAATTGCAATGGCATCAGCATGTCATTGCCCCCAGCTAAATATTGTTGTGTAAAGCAAAAGCACTCTATTTTATGAAAGAAAAGTGCTGCCCGGCCTGGTGAGACCGATGGGACCGCCTGGCCAACGATTGAGCGTAATGTAGGGTTTTCTGCCACATAGTTCATGATATGAATTTCACCCGGGTGTACACGCATCCGGCGCACTTCCGGCTTAAAGACCCATGGCATCTGCTGATTGGGCCGGGCAATAAACTCGATGGTTATTTCCCGGCTGGTATCCACAATCGCTTCTTCGGCCGATACAGGTTCAGAAGCCGTTTTGCCATTGATGCCAGTGATGTCACAAAATACTTCATACAAAGGCACCAGGGCATAACCGAACGCAAACATGGCCACAACCAGCAGGCTTAATTTGCCAATCAGTGTTTGTTTTGCATTCATACTTCTGACTCCTTATTTCACTTCTGGTGGTGTATCAAAGGTATGGTAAGGCGCCGGTGATGGGACTTCCCACTCCAGACCTTCTGCACCTTCCCAGGCTCGGGCTTCGGCTTTCTCGCCACCGCGTGCGCACTTGATCAATACCCAGACAAAAATCAGCTGTGACAAACCAAACAAGAAACCGCCTACACTAATAATGGCATTAAAGTCGGCAAATTGCAGAGCATAGTCCGGAATACGACGAGGCATACCCGCCAAGCCGACAAAGTGCATTGGGAAGAACAATAGATTGACTGAAATCAGTGAGCACCAGAAATGCATCTGACCCAAGCGTTCATCGTACATGTGCCCGGTCCATTTTGGCAGCCAGTAATACACCGCCGCCACAATCGAGAACACAGCACCAGACACCAACACATAGTGGAAATGAGCCACCACAAAATAGGTATCATGGTATTGGAAGTCTGCCGGCGTTATGGCCAGCATCACGCCAGACAAGCCACCAATCGTAAAGAGTACGATAAAGGCCAGTGCAAACATCATCGGCACTTCAAACGTCATGGCTCCTCGCCACATGGTGGCCACCCAGTTAAAGACTTTTACCCCGGTCGGCACCGCAATCAGCATGGTGGTGTACATAAAGAACAGCAGAGCAAACACCGGCATACCCGTGGTAAACATGTGGTGTGCCCAAACCAGGAATGACAAAATCGCAATACTGGCTGTGGCATATACCATGGACGCATAGCCAAATAGTTTCTTGCGCGCGAACGTCGGCACAATGGCAGAGATAATACCAAAAGCAGGCAGAATCATGATGTAGACTTCAGGGTGACCAAAGAACCAGAAAATATGCTGGAACAGCACCGGATCACCACCACCGGCCGCATCAAAGAAACTGGTGGCAAAGTATTTATCGGTCAGAACCATGGTGACCACACCCGCCAGTACAGGCATGACCATGATCAACAGGAAGGCGGTAATCAACCAGGTCCAGACGAACAAAGGCATTTTCATCCAGGTCATGCCGGGAGCGCGCATATTGACGATGGTGACGATCACGTTAATCGCGCCCATAATCGACGAAATACCCATAATATGCACAGAAAAGACAAACAATGCGGTGGTGTCGTTACTGTAGGTTGTCGACAGTGGTGCGTAAAAGGTCCAGCCAAAGTCCGGGCCACCACCTGGCATAAACAAGGTCATCAGCAGGATTAAAAACGCAAAGGGTAAAATCCAGAAGCTCCAGTTGTTCATCCGTGGTAACGCCATGTCAGGCGCCCCAATCATCATGGGGATCATCCAGTTGGCCAGGCCGGTAAACGCCGGCATCACGGCACCAAACACCATAATCAGGCCATGCACTGTGGTCATCTGATTAAAGAATTGCGGATCCACGAACTGCAACCCGGGCTGGAACAACTCCAAACGGATCACCATGGCCATCGCACCACCGATGAAAAACATCACCAGTGCGAAAATTAGATACATACTACCAATGTCTTTATGGTTGGTCGTAAATAACCAACGTTTTATACCCGTCGGCTTGTGATCATGATGCTCATCATGATGATCTGCAGTGGTTACTGTACTCATTAGTTACTCCCCTTCCCCTGCATATACTCATAGACTTCCGCTGCTTGTACCACATCCCCGGTATCATTACCCCAGGCGTTGCGGCCATAGGTGATCACCGAGGTGAGTTCACGCAAACTTAACTGACGGGCAAAGGATGCCATCGAGGTACCAGGCCGGCCATCGACCATCACCCTGATATGCTCGGCTCGATCCTGCGTTGCAACCTGATTGCCTTTTAAAGCAGGAAACATAGGAGGTAAGCCTTCGCCATTCGGCTGATGGCACGCAGCGCAATGCGCTAAATAGACTCGCTCGCCCAACTCCATTTGCTCATCAAGATTCATTTGCAGCGCTAATAACCGCTGTTCTTCTGCACGGATCTCAGCAATACGCTCTTCTTCTGCCTTGGCCCAAATTTCAAAATCAGCGGGCTCTTTGGCAATCACCACGATTGGCATAAAGCCGTGATCCATACCGCACAACTCTGCACACTGACCACGGTATATCCCGGGCTCGTTAACCTGGGTCCAGGCTTCATTGATAAACCCTGGGTTGGTATCTTTTTTGATAGCAAAATCAGGTACCCACCAGGAATGAATGACGTCATCTGAAGTCATCAAAAAGCGCACTTTTTTATCGGTCGGGATCACTAGCGGGCGATCGACTTCCAACAAGTAGTTTTCACCTTTGGGCAAACGACCTTCGATCTGGCCTCGAGGTGTCGCCAAGATAGAGAAGTAATTGATATCGTAATCGAGATACTCATAATGCCAACGCCACTGCGAGCCGGTGATGAGCACGGTCACATCTGAATCGCTGGTGTCTTCCATCGCAATTAACACCCGGGTAGCCGGAATCGCCATCACAATCAGAATCAACACCGGGATCGCTGTCCAGATGATTTCAACCTTGGTGCTTTCATGAAAGGTGGCCGGTTTGACCCCTCGGGATTTACGATGCAACAGGATGGACACAAACATTGCGCTAAAAACTACCGCACCTATTGCACAACAGATCCAGAAAATCGTCATATGCAGGTCGTAAACCTGTTGACTGATATCCGTTACACCGGGTGTCATGTTCAGGTTTGAACCTGAAGCATAAGCCGGGCCTGCCAACAACAAGGCGGGTAGCGACCAACGCCAACCTCTCGTTTTCGCCACGTTACTTCTCCTCTGACATTTTGCAAAAGCAAACTGCAGAAACGGAGCTCACAGTACACCTGAATCCATGGCTAACATTTCGCAATTGCTGATTTGAATTCGTTCTAGTTATTTTCGCATTGCTAGCGCACAATGATTTGATTGTTGTCGCACAAAGCGGAACTGGCTCTGACCTTTTACAGGTACTTATTTTTTAACCAGCCTTAGCGTAAGAATTATCCAAATCGAGCTCAGTGTAAACCCCTAAATAGCAAAAGCGCCGGCAAAACCAAGTGGTCATACCAGCGCTTTCTGTTTTTTGTCTCAGATAGTTAGGCTACGACAGCTTTGTTAACCAACAATGCCATCATCTGCATGGATGCCGTGCACCGATAAAAACCAGTTACATCCAGCTGCCGTTACGGATCACGCCAACCGCCAAGCCTTCGATATGAAAGTCCTGCTCAGCCAAATCCACTTCAATGACATCAAAGTCTGCATTTTCAGGATGCAACAGCACCTTGCTGCCCTGGCGCTCGAATCGCTTCACAGTTACATCATCGCCAACCCGAGCCACGATCACCTGCCGCTGCTCAGCTCGCTCGGTTTTATGCACGGCCAGCAAGTCACCATCCAGAATACCAATATCCTGCATACTCATGCCTTGCACCCGCAATAAAAAATCAGCATGCGGCTTGAACAAGTGCGCATCCAACTGGTAGTGCTGTTGCACATTTTCTGCCGCCAGAATAGGCTGACCTGCAGCCACTTTGCCAATCAATGGCAAGCCCAGTTGCTCAGGTTGCTCGGATTCATCCTCGATAATGCGTAAACCGCGTGAGGTACCCGGCAGCATTTCAATGACCCCTTTACGGGCCAGTGCTTTTAAATGCTCTTCAGCAGCATTGGCAGACTTGAAGCCAAGTTGACGCGCAATTTCAGCCCGGGTTGGCGGCATGCCCGTTTCAGCTTGATAGTCACGCAATAATTGTAAAATTTCAGACTGACGTGCAGTAAGTGGTCTCATAGTGCTGGTTACCTATACAGTGCTTACTGTTAGTATATACAGTCTTTTTGCAAATGCAAACACTCAAGCCACAGTGATGATGCATGCTTTTATGCTGCCATGCTAAAATATGGTTTTTGTTCTGTTGAGATGATGGTATGTCACTGCGATTAAAGTGGTTCGCATCCTTATTAAAATGGCCGTTACATCCTCTGGTGCGTTTTAAACTATTGCCCGCTGACCCTGTTGCCGAGTTGCAGCTTGACCGCCAGCAGCCTATTTTCTACATCTGCCATACAGAATCTGCCAGCGATTTGGCAACATTGCGTCGTGTTTGTCAGCAGCTAGAGTTGCCAGACCCGCTCCAGCCAGTTAGGTGCGCTGGGCAGGAACTGGATCGCATTTTGTTTCTTGAGCGCCCCCACCAATTGATTGGCGGACGCACCCGCACCAGAGCTTTGCAGCAAGGTCAGCAGTTGCTGCAGTTGCATAGTGAACACTCAGAACTGAACGCTCAGCTGATCCCTGCTGCTATTTTATGGGGCAGAGCCCCTGGCAAAGAAAACAGCATTAAATGGCTGATTGGTGAGGCACACTCGCCAAATTGGCTGGCCAAACTGCTGATCATCCTGATTTCAGGTCGGCATACCATGATCCGCTTCAGCAAGCCGGTTTCATTGCAGCAAATGGCCGCTCAGTTTGGCCATGGACCCATCATTGCTCGTAAGCTACTACGCATGTCGCGGATCCACTTTTACCGCCAGCGGCTGGCGGCTACCGGCCCAAGATTGATGAATCGCAATCAATTGCACCATGCGTTACTGGCCAGGCCGGCGCTGAAAAAAGCCATTGCTGATGAAGCAAAAGCGCAGTCCATCACCAAAGCAGTGGCCCGACAGCGCGTTCGGAAGTTGGTGTTAGAAATCGCGGCAGATTACCGTGAGTCGACCCTACGGGTAGGCGACCGCGTACTCAGCTGGCTCTGGCATAAGCTTTACCATGGCCTGAACATTCATCATAGTAAGCAGTTGCAAGAGTTGGCGCAAAAAGGGCACGAAATTGTCTATGTGCCCTGCCATCGAAGCCATATGGACTATCTGCTACTAAGTTACGTCATTTACCATCAAGGGCTGGTTCCCCCTCATATCGCGGCCGGTATCAACCTTAATTTCTGGCCGGCAGGGCCCATTTTCCGTCGCGGCGGCGCTTTTTTTATTCGCCGCAGTTTTAGTGGCAATAAGCTCTACTCCACTGTATTTCGAGAGTATTTGAGCCTGCTGTTCAGTAAAGGCTATGCGGTAAAATATTACCCGGAAGGTGGCCGCAGCCGCACAGGACGCTTACTTACGCCCAAAACAGGTATGCTGGCGATGACGGTTCAAGCATTGTTGCGAGGCATTGACCGGCCAATCACTCTGGTTCCGGTTTACCTCGGCTATGAGCATGTGATGGAGGTAGACACCTACCTGAAAGAGTTAAAAGGCTCTGTTAAGCAAAAAGAATCCGCTTTTGGGGTATTTAAGGCCATACGTAAACTGCGTAACTATGGTTATGGCTACATTAATTTTGGTGAGCCCATTTCCATCAATGCTTTTCTGACCGAGCGCGCACCGGATTGGAAAGGGTTGCGTGATGAGACCGAAGCAACCAAGCCTGCCTGGCTTGGCGAGGTGGTTGAAGAACTGGCGACTACCATCATGGTACATATTAATCAGGCTGCAGCGCTCAACAGTGTCAATTTGATTGCGCTGGTGTTACTGGCTACCCGACACAAAGCTTTAGCCCGGCCTGAGCTGGAGCAGCAAATTCAACTTTACCTGGATTTACAGGGCCAGTTACCTTATCACGACCGAGTCACCCGCCCAGAGCAAACGCCCGCTCAGCTGGTGGAGCATGCTCTGAAGCTGGAGAAAATCAACCTGAGCAGCGATCATTTTGGCGAGATTATCGAGCTGGATCTGCCACAAAGTATTTTGCTCAGTTACTACCGAAATAACGTGATCCACCTGTTTATGCTGCCCGCTATTTTGGCTGCAGCTCTGCTAAGACAGCGCGACTTAACCAAAACTCAGTTGCTAGCCACTGCGCAACAACTGTTTCCTCTGCTTGCAGCAGAGCTGTATTTGCAACCGGCACTCGATGCTGATGACATGATTGAGCAGCTGCTCAACTTTATGGCCAGGCAGCAATTGGTGGAGCTTAGTGAAAACGGATTACGAGCTGTCAGTCAGCAACAACCGGGCTACCGTATGTTAGGTTTACTGGCCGGTATTGGCACCGATACCTTGCAGCGCTATGCGATTGTGCTGAACTTGCTGCAATCATGTCGCCAGGTGAACCGGGCCACCTTAGAGCAGCAAAGTCAGGCAATGGCTGCTCGTTTATTAACCTTGCATGGGATTACTGCCCCGGAGTATTTAGATAAGCAATTGTTTGCCACCCTGATCAGAGCACTAAGGCAGCAAGGCTATCTTCAACTCCTGGAGGACGGCCAGCTGATCCCATCAACGCAGATGACAGCACTAACCAGCACGGTGAACTCCCTGCTGCACGCCGATGTGTTGCAAAGCATTCAGGCCTTGGTCAGAACTCATATTCATGAGTCTGCGCCAACACCATGCGAGGCCTCTTAACCAGGCTTATCAGCCACTACAGGGTACTGGCGGATCACGCCCTCTTGCATGGTGGATGCCACCAGCTTACCCTGTCGATTAAAAAACTGACCGCGAACTAAACCCCGCCCTCCGGATGCACTTGGGCTGTCTACCGCATACAGCAACCAGTCATCAAACCGAAAGTCCTGATGAAACCACATGGCATGATCAATGGTGGCAACTTGCATATTGGGTGCCATAAAGGAGCGTCCATGAGGCTGTAAGGCCGTAGGCAGAAAGTTAAAGTCAGACGCATAAGCCAACAGGTATTTATGCACCCGTAAGTCATTGGGCATCTGGCCATTGGCTTTAAACCAGACATACCGCCTCGGCTTACTGATTTCAGGCTGGAAAGGGTTCTGGAAGTCGACCGGGCGCATTTCTATTGGCTTTTCACAAATGAATTTGCTGCGCAGTGCTTGCGGGATGAGCTCAGCATGTTGCTGATAAAAATCCAAATCGGACACCAGTTCGTCCGGGCCGGGTACAGCTGGCATGGCATCCTGGTGCTCAAAGCCTGACTCTTCACGCTGAAACGAGGCGGTCAGATAAAAGATAGCCTTACCAAACTGAATGGCGCGAACACGGCGGGTGCTAAAGCTTTTGCCATCCCGAATGCTTTCCACTTCATACACAATGGGTTTGCTGGCATCGCCCGGCCGTAAAAAGTAAGAATGAAAAGAGTGGATTTTACGATCCTCTGCGATGGTTTCTTTGGCCGCCGACAGCGCCTGTCCCATCACTTGCCCACCAAATACCGCTTTAAAGCCAAGATCCTGGCTTTGGCCACGATACAAACCCTGTTCGATGGTTTCCAGCTTTAACAGTGACAATAAATTATCCAACACCTGACTCATGGGCATCTGCTCGCTTTTGCTGTATTTAGCAGCTAGTATACCAACAAATCAGACCTCATTCGCAATGAAGCCATGGCTTATTGGTTATTTAAAACAGAACCTGACGAACTCAGCATTGATGATCTGGCGGCCGAGCCGAACCGTAGTTTTCTGTGGGACGGCGTGCGCAATTACCAGGCTCGCAACTTTTTACGTGATCAAGTGCAGGCAGGTGACTTGGTGTTTATTTATCATTCCAGCTGTAAGCCCCCTGGTATCGCAGGCATCGCCACTATCAGCCGGGCGGCGTACCCCGACCCAACTCAGTTTGACAGCAGCCATACATACTTTGATGCCAAGGCGGATCCACAATCGCCTCGCTGGTTTGCTGTGGATGTTCGTTACAAGCAAAAATTCAGTGAAATTTTAACGCTCGACAAGTTGAAAAAAATCGTTACACTGGAAATGATGCCATTAGTCAAAAAAGGCAACCGATTATCGGTAATGCCCGTCTCCAGTGATGAATGGCAGTGTATCCTCAGCCTGATTTAGTGACTGGATCAGGACTGAAGCTTTTCGACGTAACTGGAATATAGGTAGGTAGCTATGCAAACCGCACTTATTGAAAGGCGCCAGTCGACCAGGGAAATGCAACAGTTCTGGGATGAACTCAATCTGGCACAAAAATTTTCTGTAGCCGAGCTACAGCGCTACGGCTATGAACTTGCTTTTGTCCGGCACGCCACCACGGGTAGCCTGGCTGTATTGCGCGCAGGTCAACGCTTTGCAGCCATCGATCAAGATGGTGAAATTGACACCGAGCCAAAAATCACCATTCGACATTAAGTAATGTCCTTTACTTGAGACATAAAAAAACAGCAGTGGACACACTGCTGTTTTTTTATGTCGCGACCTGCAAGCAGGTCGCTGCTTAAGTTAACTTTGTTTGCTCTCAATATAGCGGTGAATTTGTTGCTCCAGTACCTGCAATGGCACACTGCCATTTTTCAGCACTTCGTGATGAAACTCACGCAAATCAAAGTCTTCACCCAGCGCCTGCTCGGCTTCCTGACGAAGCCTGCGAATAGTCAGCTCACCGAGTTTGTATGACAACGCCTGTCCTGGCCAGCTGATGTAACGATCAATTTCGGTGACCACATTATGCATCGACAGCGCGCTATTGTTGGCCAGAAAGTCGATAGCTTCCTGTCGGCTCCACCCTTTGGCATGTAACCCGGTATCCACAACCAGCCGCACCGCACGCCACATTTCAAAGGATAGTCGGCCAAAGTTGTTGTATGGATCTTGGTAGAAGCCCATCTCCAGCCCCAGGTATTCCGCATACAAGCCCCAGCCTTCACCAAACGCCGAGGTATAGAATGAACGACGATAGTCTGGCAAGCTATCCTGCTCCTGCGATAAGGCAATTTGCAGGTGATGACCTGGCACCGCCTCATGCAAGGTGAGTGCTTCCATTTCATACAAGGGCCGGCGGTTTAAGGCATAGGTATTGACCCAGTAATAACCGGCATCGCGATCCGTGTTGGCGCTGATGTAGCGGCCCGTGGTGTATTTGGGTGCAATTTCTGCCGGCACCGGTGCCACGCCATAAGGGGTTCGGGGCAGCGTTTCCCGCAGAAAAAAGCGCGGCAAGGCTGCATCGGCTTTTTTCGATAAATAGGCGGCGTAGCGCATCAGTTCATCTGGAGTTTGCGCATAAAACTGGTCGTCAGTCCTTAAAAAATCAACAAAGTCGGCAAAACTGCCTTCAAATTCAAGATCGTCAATGACCTGCTGCATCTCTGCCCGGATACGTGCCACTTCCTCCAGGCCAATCTGATGTATTTCAGCCGGTGTCATCTCTAACGTGGTGTAATGCTCTACCCGGTTTTGGTAAAAGGCCTCACCCTCAGGCAATAAATTGGCAGCCAGGCTTTGTCGGGCATTTGGATAGTACTCATCGACAAAAAACTGGTAAAACGCCTGATAACTAGGGTTCACTGCTTCTTGGATCAGTTGTTTTGCCCGCTCGGTCAGTTGTTGCCAGTCGGCATCTCTAATGCTCTCAGGTTGGCGACGAAACGGAGTATAAAATACATTCTTTTCGGCTTGCTCCGTGACATAGGCAATAATGCTTTGTTCAAAACCCGTCAATACTTCCTGCGGCTGCGTCATGCCATCGGCGATGCCTTGTCGCATCCAATCGATTTGTTGCTGAAAATAGCGTGGCATATCTTCAAGCCGGCTCAGGTATTGCTCAAAATCATCCAACTGGCGAAACCCACCGCGTTGCGCCATAAATGCCAGGCTATTGTGAAAACCGGATTCGGCCGTCAATGGCATACGATGTGCGCCAAACCGATACTGGTCATAGCCATTAGCCAACCGATAGGTTAACACCGCATGATTGATCTGGTTTTGCTCCGATAAGTGCTCGACCTCTATGGCGGCCAAGCGATCCAGCCACTCTTTTCGCTCTGCAGCCACCCTGGCCAGGCGCTCTTCAGACAGGTCCGTCAATCGTCCATCTTCCGCTTGATTACGTTGCTGCTCGGCTTGCCATAATGCAGCGGCAAAGTCAGTAAACTGCTGATCAGACATTCTGTTTGCCGTTGGCTGACTGGCACAGCCCAGTACCATCAGGACCCCTAAACAATAGGCCAATAATCTCATACAACCCCCTCTGTTTATAGTTTGTAAATGGACTTTACCCATTCCTTGGTCGAATGTCAGCCTTTGCCAACGCTTAGAGACTGCCACTAGCCGCATTTTAATCCGACTGGTCTAAAAAAACAGCGTTGTCAGATAAATTAACAGCAAATGTTAAAAAGGACTTGGCTAACCGTTCCGAAGTCGTTATGTTATAGGGCATAACAAGCGATAAGGTTGATTGCAGCTGATTCAGCCTGACAAATCGCGTGGTTGAGCTGTACTATTACTGCGCTACTTTTAATGTAGTATCCAACGGAGTTTACGCTGTCATGATGTATAATGACCCGGTTGCGCTTGCACGAGAAAAATCTTCTCAGGCAGCGGCTTTTCTTTTAAGGCACAATCTTGCGCCTCACCCGGTCAACTATACTGTCAGCTATGAATACAGCAGCGGTAGCAATGAAGGGCTCTGTCAGGCCATTGAGCAACGTGTTGCTGCCAAGCTACCGTTCGATGACTTTGTTATGGCTGAACTTTACAGCCATTGGATAGAAAAAACACACCAACACAACGAACAACTGGTCAAAAAGGTTGGCGGCATGGTCACTCGCCTCTCCGGTTGTACCGATATCGCCCACGAAGCCACCAGTGAGTACCTGGAGCTGCTCGATCATCAATTGCCAGAGCTAACGCATCAGGATCCTGCCTTAAAGCTGAATATGATGCAGTTGATTGAAGCCACCGAGAAAGTACGCCGCAGCCATCAGCAACTCAATCAGCAACTGGATATTGCCAACCAACAAAGCCATCAGCTGCGTACCGAACTGAAAGAAATGAAGCAGTTGCGCTTACTTGACCCGCTTACCGGCTTATACAACCGGCTGGCCATGCAAGAACATCTGGAGCTGTGGCTGACGGAACAACCCGAGCGACAAATCGCGGCTATCGCGGTCGACCTAGATCACTTTCGCCAATTCAATCAAGATTTTGGCGATACCATCGGCGATATTATTCTGAGCAAAGTCGCCCGCAAAGTACGCAGCTATGTGCAAGACAGTGGCCTGCCCGTTCGGGCGGGTGGAGAAGAGTTCCTGATTTTATTGCCAGATGTCGACCTGCGCACCGCCGGTGAAATTGCCGAGCAGGTACGCAAAGGTGTTGAAAAGCTTCGCTTTGTCTCTGCACGCAATAAGAAAACCCTGCCCAAAGTCACTATTTCGTTAGGCGTCTCCCTGTATCAGGCAAAAGAGAACTGGCAACAGTTTCTGGCCAGAACCAGCCAAATCCTGCAAATTGCTAAACACCGGGGCCGCAATCAGGTCGCTACTGAATCCATGCTCTGAGACACAGCCGTAGAGATTCATTTGCGGTGATCAGTTGGCGTAAGGCCGCAGATCTTTTACACTAGCGCCTGAATTCGTTTCCAAGGCCACAACATGTCTGACTCCAAAGCAAAAACCACTGATTTCGGCTTTAAAACCGTTGCCGAAGACGAAAAAGTATCGCTGGTTGCCAATGTATTCGATTCGGTAGCTGCGAAATATGATGTCATGAATGATCTGATGTCGTTCGGAATTCACCGCTTATGGAAACGCTTTACCATAGATTGCAGTGCTGTCAGGCCAGGTCAGAAGGTGTTGGATCTGGCAGGTGGCACTGGCGATTTAACTGCCTTATTTTCTAAACGGGTGGGGCCATCTGGCAAGGTGGTCCTGGCTGATATTAATGCTTCCATGCTGGCGGTCGGCCGCGATAAGTTACGCGACCAAGGCCTGGTCGATAATATTGAGTATGTCCAAGCCAATGCCGAGGCGCTGCCGTTTGCAGATAATAGCTTTGATATCATCACCATTGGTTTTGGCTTGCGCAACGTCACCAATAAAGATGCTGCTTTGGCATCGATGTTTCGAGTGCTAAAGCCTGGTGGCCGCTTGCTGGTCCTTGAGTTTTCCAAGCCTCAATCCGAACTGCTGACCAAAGCGTATGATCTGTATTCATTTAAGTTACTGCCCAAAATGGGCCAGCTGATCGCCAATGATCCAGATAGCTACCAATACCTGGCCGAATCTATCCGCATGCATCCGGATCAGGAGACATTAAAGCAGATGATGGAGCAGGCCGGCTTTGCTGAAGTCAGCTATCACAATCTGACTGGTGGCATTGTCGCCTTGCATCGGGGATACAAGTTCTGATGCTGCAACTCTTGCCTCAGATGGTGCTCGCTTTGGCGGAAAAAGCGCTGGCCGATATCCTGGCAATGGATGTCGATGCCAAGCCTCGCCTGAAGCGACTGGCTGGCAAACAGTTTGCTTTTCAATTGCAAGAGCTCAAACTGCGCGTGGTACTTACCGCGACAGATTCCGCTATTTTGCTCAATCAACATCAGGAGCCGGTCGATTGTGCGATTCAAACCGATCTGGCCAGTCTGAAACGTTTGCGTGATCCCAACCAGTTAACTCAACTGATCAAGCAGGATGCCGTGCAGATTGAAGGAGACTTACAGGTTGCTCAGCAATTCAGTCACTTTTTTCAGCAACTGCATCCCGACTGGAGCGGAAAACTGGCCAGCTACATTGGCGATGGCATGGCACACAAAGTCGAGATTAGCGTCAAACAACTGGCCCAGGTGATCGCCAGCAAAGCGCAGCAACTGGATCAGCTCACCACCGAGTTGTTGCAGGATGAGCTGCAGCTCACACCCCATCCATTAGAGGTCGAGCAATTCAACGCCAGCGTCAGTCGTTTGCAAGCCAGGCTTGATCGACTGCAGCAGCAATTGATCTCATTGCAGGAGTAACCGGTGCAGATAGGACGTTTTTATCAAATTCAGAAAACCTTGCTGCAGTATGGGCTGGATGAACTCATTCCACTTTCACACCGCCCCTGGTATATCCGCTTACTTCGCAAAAGCGCCTTCTGGCTGCGCAATCAACATACCGATCAACCTATGGGGGTTCGACTTCGTCTGGCCCTGCAAAGTCTCGGGCCCGTTTGGATCAAGCTAGGGCAAATGTTATCAACCCGGCGCGACCTGTTGCCTGCGGAATGGGCCAATGAGCTGGCAAAGCTGCAAGATAAAGTTGACCCATTTCCCGGTGAGCAAGCTCAGACACTCATCGAACAGGCTCTTGGCCTGCACAGTATTCATGATAAGTTTCCTGAGTTTTCTTTGCAGCCTCTGGCCTCAGCATCAATTGCTCAGGTCCATGCCGCTAAAATGCTTCAAGCTGACGGCCCGGATGCCGATGTCGTGATCAAAGTGATACGACCGGGTATACGCAAACAAATTCTGGCCGACCTGGCTTTAATGGACACCGCCGCGGATGCCGCCGCCCGTTTCTTACCCGACGGTAAACGGCTGCGGCCGCGTGAAGTGGTGGCTGAATACCGTAAAACCATTCTGGATGAACTGGATCTGCAACGCGAAGCGGCTAATGCGATCCAACTGCGCCGTAACTTTATGGACTCTGATTCACTCTATATACCCTATGTCTACAGCGATGATTGCCGCATCAATGTGATGGTGATGGAGCGAATTTATGGCATCCCGGTTTCCGATATAGAGGCGCTAAAAGCACAAGGCACCGATATGGAGCTGTTGGCCAAACGCGGGGTTGAGGTCTTTTTTACCCAGGTCTTTCGTGACAGCTTTTTTCATGCCGATATGCATCCCGGCAATATTTTTGTTTCCCGCGAGACCCCGGACAACCCGAAATACATTGGCATTGACTGTGGCATCGTGGGCACCCTCAACAGTGAAGATAAACGTTACCTGGCAGAGAATTTTGTCGCTTTTTTTAACCGCGACTACCGTAAAGTTGCTCAACTGCACCTCGACTCTGGCTGGGTACCAGCAGATACCAATATCGAGGAGTTTGAAAGCGCCATCCGTACCGTTTGTGAGCCTATTTTCCAAAAGCCATTGGCTGAGATCTCTTTTGGCCACGTTCTGCTGAATTTATTCAGCACCGCACGCCGTTTTAATATGCAGGTGCAACCACAGCTGGTGTTGCTGCAAAAAACCCTGCTCTACATTGAAGGGTTAGGTCGTCAACTGTATCCACAGCTGGATTTATGGAAAACGGCCAAACCTTTCCTGGAAAACTGGCTGCAACAGCAAATTGGTTTACCGGCTTTATGGCAACAGTTGAAAGAAAACTTACCCTTTTGGGCCGAAAAGTTACCGCAAATGCCAACGCTGTTGCATCGCGCACTGGAGCAGCTGCCTAAACAGCAAAGCCTGATGCTGCAACAACTGCAGCAACAACAACGGCAACAACAGCAACAGTCCAGCCGAACGCTTGCGGCGATAGGAGCAGGCTCAATGGCCATTGCCGCCGCGGTATTGTTCAGCTCGGGCCAGATGCTGGCCGCCGCAGTAGTGGCAACGGGTGCTTTATTTTTTGCTGCGAAAGCAGTATGGTCATAGCCTGAATATTTTAGGCTGCATTTAAGGAACTACTATGGGTTTTGGTGGCATTAGTATCTGGCAACTTCTGATTGTGCTGGCAATTATTGTATTGTTGTTCGGCACGAAAAAATTACGCGGTATCGGCACCGATTTGGGCTCGGCCATTAAGGGGTTCCGCAACTCCATCAAGGACGAAGACCCCAACAACGAGTCACCCGATCAACAACTCAATAAACCTGCTGAGCCCGATGAGGAAAACACCTCAGCATCGGCCAAGCAGAAAGAACACGATAAGCACTAAATGGGCTTCTGGGAACTGTTAGTTATCGGAGTGGTCGCCTTGCTGGTACTGGGCCCTGAGCGGCTGCCCGGAGCTATTCGCTCGGTGAGCCGTACTATTAATTCTGTCAAACAGTTTGGTCAGCAAATGCAGGCCGAGCTGAATGATAACTTGCGGGTCCATGAGCTGCACCAGAAACTCAAGCAAGCTGAACAAAAGGGCTTTATCGATTTAACCGATGAAGAAAAATCCGCCGTTGCCGAGCTGAAGCAAGCCGCTGAGGACGTCAATGCCTCCAGCCAGTCCGCAGCGAAAAAAACAGTAGATAAAGATGACGATCAAAGCCGAACCTGACAGCCTGTTAGGGCACTTAGTCGAACTGCGCAATCGACTGCTTCGCTGCGTTATCGCAGTGCTGCTGGTGTTTGCCTGCCTGGCTTACTTCGCCACAGACTTGTATGAGTTACTCTCTAAGCCGTTAATCGCCGTACTGCCGGATGGCAGCAGTATGATTGCCACCGATGTCGCCTCGCCCTTCTTTGCCCCATTTAAACTAACCTTTATGGTTGCCATTGGCCTGGCCATCCCGTACATCTTACTGCAAGTCTGGCAGTTTATTGCGCCTGCTCTGTATCAGAAAGAGCGGCGGCTGGTGGCTCCACTGGTCATCTCCAGCACCCTGCTATTTTATGCCGGCATCGCCTTCGCTTACTATGTGGTCTTTCCAATTGTGTTCGCATTTTTCACCAGCTATGCCCCCGAAAGCATTACCATTGCCACCGATATCAGTAGCTATCTGAACTTTGTGCTGAAGTTATTCTTTGCCTTTGGTGTGGCCTTTGAAATCCCGGTCGTCATTCTGTTATTGATTTGGTCAGGCACCACCACCGCCAAGGCCTTAGCAGCAAAACGTGCCTATATTGTGGTTGGTGCTTTTGTGGTAGGTATGCTGCTGACTCCACCCGATGTCATTTCCCAAACCTTGTTGGCTATTCCAATGTGGTTTTTATTTGAGTGTGGGCTCTGGTTAAGCCGTTTTTATCAACCTGCTGCCCAGGATGATACCGAGTCTGATCAGGAGATACATGATGAAAAATAAACGACTACTGGCGCTCCCTTGCTTTGCCCTCGCCGCCTTCATGCTATGGCCAGCTCAAGCCAGTGACCCCTCTTTAACAGACGCCTTAACGCAGTGCCAACAAGAGCAGGATACCCTGCTCCGTCTGCGCTGCTATGATGCCATTGAAGTAGAACGACGCAAGTCGCAAACCCAGGCATCCCCTGAAGCAACAGAAGCACAACGCCAGCCAGAGCCGGTGGTAACCGAGCAGCAAAGCCAGCCTGAGCCAGAATCTGCTGCATCAGCACCACCTGCCGCTGCAGAAGAGCGTTTTGGTAAGCCAAGGCAACAAGCCGAAGACGAACCCGATCGCATCTATTCAATCGTCCGCGAGGTAGAGCAGGATGTACGAGGCCATCTGATTATTACCTTTGAAAATGGCCAGACCTGGCGGCAAAACAACAGTGAATATTACCCCATCAAAGCCGGTGAGGAGCACTATATTCGTCGTGCGCTGTTGGGCTCATTTATGCTGAGCAGTGACCATAGCAACCGCTCCACCCGTGTACGCAGGATAGACTAACCTGATGGCCTGGTGCGATAGTGGCGTGAACTTGTTCAGTGAGCAATTTGCGGCTGATCGTGAACAGGTGATGCTGCGCGCACAAGCTGCAGGCATAGATAAGCAGATATTGATTGCTTCTGATCTTGCCGAGTGCCAGCAGAATCTGCATTGGTGCCAGCAACATGCGAATTGCCACACCACGGCAGGTATTCACCCTCATCAGGCCGGTCAGGCTGATACCGACTGGTTGCAGCAGCTGAAATCTATCCTTACAAACCACCCTATCGTTGCCGTTGGTGAGTGTGGCCTGGATTTTAACCGCAACTTTTCCAGCCAGGATGCTCAAATCGATGTCTTTGCCCAACAACTGCAACTGGCTAAAGAACTAACATTGCCGGTTTATCTGCACGAGCGGGACGCCTTCGATACTCAGCTTCAATTGCTAAAGGATCATGCAATTTGTCATGGCATTGCCCATTGCTTTACCGGCGATACCACACAACTGAAAGCGTACCTGGATCTCGGTCTCTATATTGGCATTACGGGCTGGCTCTGCGATGAGCGGCGTAATCAGGCACTGGTTGAAGCGCTCGCCTATCTGCCTCTTGACCGGATTTGCCTGGAAACCGATGCCCCCTTCCTGCTACCAAGAAACCTGGCGCCAAAACCTAAAAGCCGGCGGAATGAGCCTGCTTATCTGCTTGCCATTGCCAACCAGCTGGCGCAATTAAAAGCCATCCCATTGCAGCAAGTAGAAACTCAGTGCTGGCACAATAGTCTTACCCTATTTAATCTTGGGCGGGGTGCTGAATGACACTGATGGATTGGATAGACGCCAGAACCATAATCGCCGCACTAACAGGCTTGGTACTCAGTGCCATCGTAGTGAGCAGCCTGTTGGTGTTGAAGTATCGCCGTCGTATCGAACGCATGGAAGCACAGCTGGATAACATCATCCAGGAACGCACACTTGAGCTACAAATCACCTTGCAGGAATTAGCAGAAAAAAATCAGCAATTGGAAGCCCAGAGCACCACCGATGCCTTATCTGGCGTGCGCAACCGAGCTTACTTCGATCAGAAAATCGTCGCCGAGCTCAACCGAAGCCGTCGCGAGCAACGGCCTCTGGCCGTCGTGCTGTTGGATATCGATTTATTTAAGCAAGTCAACGATGACTACGGTCATCTGGCCGGCGATCAAATCATTCGCCAGGTGGCCGGGTTGATCCAGAGCAACTTAAAACGTTGCAGCGATCATGTCTGCCGCTATGGTGGCGAGGAGTTTGCGCTGATCTTACCCAATACGGATGCCACAGGTGCCTGGGAGGTAGCCGAGCGCATTCGTGCGTCATTAGCTGCCGAAGCCCTGCAGGTTGAAGATCATCAGCTTTCCATCACCCTTAGTGCCGGCTGCTACTCCGCCACGGCCGATGCAGCATCCAACCCCGAATACTACATTCATTGCGCTGATAAAGCCTTGTACCAGGCGAAAAATAATGGCCGCAATCAAGTGCTCAGTTATCCGCCATTGCTCAGTGCAGTTCAGACCGATCCAGCTTCGAAGGAGCATCCTCATGTCTCAAGCTAGTTATTTCCCCTACAGCAGAATGCGCCGTATGCGTCAGGCGGACTTCAGCCGCCGGCTGATGGCTGAGCATCAGCTGACGGTAAATGACTTAATCTATCCGATGTTTGTGCTGGATGGTGAACAGCAACGTGAAACCATTGCCTCGATGCCGGGCATTGAACGGCTGAGTATTGATCTGCTGGTCGAGGAAGCCAAACTGTTGGTCGCGCTTGGCATCCCTGCCATTGCCTTGTTTCCGGTCACACCAGCCGATAAAAAATCACTAACTGCCGAGGAAGCCTGGAACCCAGAAGGGCTGGCGCAACGAGCAGTGCGGGCGGTAAAAGCCGTCGTTCCCGAGCTAGGCATTATTACCGATGTCGCTTTGGATCCATTCACTACTCATGGTCAAGACGGCATCATCGACGACAGCGGTTATGTGGTGAATGACGTCACTACTGCAGCATTGGTCAAACAAGCGCTGTCGCATGCCGAAGCCGGTGCCGATGTGGTCGCCCCCTCGGATATGATGGATGGCCGCATTGGCGCCATTCGCGAAGCACTGGAAGAAGCTGGTTTTATCAATACTCGTATTCTGGCCTATTCTGCCAAATACGCTTCCAGTTACTACGGCCCTTTTCGCGATGCCGTCGGCTCTGCCGCCAATTTAAAAGGCGGTGACAAGAAAACCTATCAGATGGACCCGGCCAACAGCAACGAAGCCTTACGCGAAGTGGCACTTGATCTGGAAGAAGGCGCGGATATGGTGATGGTCAAACCCGGCATGCCCTATTTAGATATTGTACGGCGGGTCAAAGATGAATTTGGCGTTCCTACCTACGCCTATCAGGTCAGCGGCGAGTACGCCATGCATATGGCCGCCATCCAAAATGGCTGGCTGGCAGAAGAGCCGGTGATTATGGAATCGCTACTGGCCTTTAAACGCGCCGGCGCTGATGGCATCCTGACCTACTTTGCTAAAAAAGCAGCGATTTGGTTGCAAGAACGCAAAGCCTGACAACTTACAAAAACTTCTGCACATACCAGCAGCTGGCTTGAACACCCAGCTGTTGCTGCTGCGCCCAGCCAAGGCCGTGGCGTACCAATTGCTCAGCAATGCCCTGGCCGCGCAAGGCGTCGGGTACATAGGTGCGCCAGAAATCGACGCTATCGCCCAGCAGCTGGTATTCCAGTAAGGCTTCTTCGCCTTGCTGCACGATGCGAAAACGACCTAGCTCTGGTTGGTGTTCAACAGAATATCGCATGTTGTCTCCTTTAGAGTTCGCGCCATATGATATGCTGTGGCCCGGATGGGCCGCCATAATACAAGCTACCACTGTCCTGAAAGCCGGTGGCCAGATACAACTGATGAGCCACCATGTTGCGGCAGTTGACGGTCAGTATCAAACGCTGAAATTGAGAAAAGTGCTGCTGCACATAGCCGGGAAGTTGTTGCAGAGCCGCTTTGCCATAGCCCTTGCCTTGCGCAGCGGCCGCGATAAAAAAACCGCGCAGCCCCAAATCCTTTGGCCCGGCAAACTCATGGTAACGGCTGTACTGGCTATCAAGGATGAAACACCCCACCAGTTCGTCTTGTTGATACAGCAATTGAAAATGCTCACCGCTGCGTTGCTGCGCTAGCTGCTCCTCGATAGGCAGTACATAAGGCTGTTGTGTTGGCAATACCTGAAGTTGCCACAGTTCGGCAGGCGGTGAAGTTGGGCAGGGCCGGATAGCTAGCATCTTAGCGTAGCTCCAGCTCCCAACCGGCTGCCTGCTGATACTGCACTTCCTGCTCCAGCTCCGCCCGCATCAGCGGGTGCTGATCCAGCCAGCCGGCAGGCAGTTGCAGCACCAATTGCTCACCCTTGCCGGATACACTGACGTTCGGCAGCGCTTCATGCCGACGACGCATCGACAGCACCACAGCCAGTCGTAAAATACGCGTCAGACGTACGGTCAGTAAAACCGAGGTCATGGTTTGTTTGGCAATCAGCTCACGGTTGATATCGGCCCGATGGTTATGCACCAGAGCCATCAATAATTGCTGCTGCGCCCGGGTAAAACCGGGTAAGTCGGAGTGGCTAATGATGTAGCCACCATGGTGATGGTGATTTTTGTACTCGATGAGCAAACCGAGCTCATGCAACAATGCCGCGCCATGCAGCAGGCTCAAGCCATCAAAACTGGTAAGCATCCAGCGCGAGGCGACCTGATTGGCCAGCGACAGCGCCATATCAGAGACCCGGCTGGCATGCTGTTGATCGATATGGTACCGCACCATCAGGCTATTGATGGTGCGCTGCCTGACATCCGTGTCCTGAATTTGCGGCAACATGCTGTACAGCACGCCCTCACGCAAAGCACCACCAGATAACGTCATGCCTTTGATATGGAGCGCCCGGAACAAGGCGATTAGAATGGCAAGGCCGGATGGAAACACCTGCTTTCGCTCTTGCGCTAAACCAATCAAGGTCAGCTGATCTTGCCGGCCACAAATCACGGCTTGCTGCATAATGGCTTCTAACCGCTCCAGTGTAATGGTTTCATCCATGCCCTGAGCAATCAATATTTCCTGCATCGCCTGCACAGTGCCGGAAGCCCCCACTGCCACTTGCCAACCCAAGGCATTAAAATCATCCGCCACGGCGGCCAAAACCTGCTCAGCCGCGGCGATGGCTGCAGAGAAGTTGTCTTCGGTTAACAAACCATCGGCAAAATAAGCATCGAGAAAAGTCACACAGCCCATATGCAGGCTGCTTAATTTGAGTGGCTGCAATCCCTGACCAACAATGATCTCGGTGCTGGCCCCACCAATATCAATCACCAGACGATTTTGATCGGAGCTTGAGGTATGGGCCACGCCCTGATATATGATACGCGCTTCTTCTTCACCACTGATCACCCGGATCGGATGGCCAAGAATGTGTTCAGCATCATGCAGGAAGGTTTT
Organism: Alkalimonas sp.; assembly: GCA_022565655.1. GTDB lineage: Bacteria > Pseudomonadota > Gammaproteobacteria > Enterobacterales > Alteromonadaceae > Alkalimonas. The sequence goes on along the minus strand of JAIUMG010000001.1, from coordinate 6,190 downwards.
GACATTACGAGCCAAGCGAAGGGTAGCAGTGCCGACAATACGGACATTTTGCGGCGGTATATCCTGCAATCGCTCAGCAAACAGGGCCAGGCATTCCCAGCCTCGCTTCATAGCCCGGCGACTCAGTACCAGGTTATCATTTAAACCAGCGGCCAGGCGCACTTTGCGTTTAACCCGGCCGATAACTTGCACGCTGCCACCGACCACCTTCACCATAAGCATATGAAAACTGTTGGAGCCGAGGTCAATGACGGCGTAAATATCCTGCTGTTCTGAGCGCGACTCAGCGACTGCGTGGGCGTCTGGCTGCATTTGGATTTCGTCCACTTTGCCCACGGCCACCACCACTGCGGGCCTGGCCTGAGCGCCTTCTGGCACGTGGCTTCGGTGTCACTAAATCGGTCAGCAAGGCTTCATGATCATACTGCGTGACCGGCAGTGGATGGCGAATGTACTCTTCAATCGCGGTTAAATTCAGCGCATAACGCTCACAGGCGAAGCTGATGGCTGCACCACTTTCACCGGCTCGGCCTGTACGCCCAATACGATGCACGTAGTCTTCGCAATCATCCGGTAAGTCAAAATTGAACACATGGCTGACCAGCGGAATATGCAGGCCGCGCGCCGCTACATCGGTAGCCACCAGAATATCAATCCGGCCCTGGGTGAAATCATCCAGCACTTTCAACCGTTTCTTCTGCACCACATCGCCAGTCAACAAGCCAACCCGGTGACCATCGGCCTCCAGCCAGGCAAAAACGTTTTCACAGCTATGTTTGGTATTGGCAAAAACAATGGCTTTATCGGGCCACTCTTCTTCCATCAAGGTCAGCAGTAACTTCATTTTATCCGGATCAGAGGGGTAAAACAGTTCTTCACTAACCCGGCTGGCGGTCATTTGATCCGGCGCAATATGGATGTGCTCCGGTTCATTCATTTGCTCAAACGCCAGCTCTTGCACCTTGTAAGACAAAGTCGCCGAAAACAATAAACTCAACCGCTCATTGGCGGGCGGCATTTGACGGAATAAAAACCGAATGTCTTTGATAAAGCCCAGATCGAACATGCGGTCGGCTTCATCCAGCACCACGACCTGAATTTGATCGAGCTGAAACAAGCCCTGTTTCTGGTAATCAATCAAACGACCGGTGGTGCCGATCAGAATATCCACGCCTTGTTCCAGCAACTGACGTTGAGATTCATAGCCCTCGCCCCCATAAATAAGACCAAGGCGCAAGCCAGAGCTTTTTGACAGCGCTACCGCATCCTGATGGATCTGAACCGCCAGTTCGCGCGTAGGAGCCATGATGATAGCGCGTGGTTGGCCAGAACCTCTTGGTTCATGCGTTAACAGATGATGAAAGGTCGCGGTTAAAAAGGCCAGCGTCTTGCCGGTACCCGTTTGGGCTTGGCCGGCAATGTCTTTACCTTTCAAGGCTAAAGGCAGACACTGAGCCTGGATTGGAGTACAATAACTGAAGCCCTGACTAGTCAGTGCATCCAGTATCTGAGGTGCCAATGCGAAATCGGCGAATTTGTGTGGTGTTAAGTGTGTTTTATTCATACCAGCCTAGCATAACCGTTCCCCTTGCATTAGGAAACAGCCGCGTTTAAATTGATGACAAATTTTGCAGTCGATCTGCCCAGTTCAAAACGGAGAAAATCATGAGTGACCAAATTTTACATGTTTCAGACGACAGCTTCGAAGCTGAGGTGCTGAATGCAGAACAACCTGTCTTAGTCGATTTCTGGGCTGAATGGTGCGGACCCTGTAAAATGATCGCGCCCATTCTCGATGATGTTGCGGGTGAATATCAAGGAAAAGTCACCATTGCGAAGCTGAATATCGATCAAAACCCGAACACATCGCCAAAATACGGCATTCGTGGCATCCCAACCTTGCTGTTATTTAAAAATGGCCAGGTTGCAGCCACCAAAGTCGGCGCTTTGTCCAAAACGCAATTAAAAGAGTTTTTAGACAGTAATATCTAATGTTCAGTAGCACTGTTGTTGGCAGACGCCCCCGCAACAACAGTGCTTTATTTTTATGCAATTTTCGCTGAGAAAAGATAGACGGCCGCATCATCTCCTGCTATTGTTATCTCCAGCACAACACCCGTGACCACGCTTGTCCGTCGAATAGACCAACTCCAAATCATATTCATACACACTGATAAGCAAACAACCCTTATTTGATCAACAAGAAACCCATCACTATGCATTTAACAGAATTAAAAAGTAAGCCAATTAACGAACTGGTGGCCTTATCCGAGTCTATGGGCTTAGATAGCATGGCCCGCTTGCGTAAGCAGGACATTATTTTTGCCATTTTAAAATCCCACGCCAAAAAGGGCGAAGAGATTTTTGGCGGAGGCGTGCTGGAAATTCTGCAAGATGGCTTTGGCTTCTTGCGCTCAGGCGACAGCTCCTATTTGGCCGGTCCGGATGATATTTATGTCTCACCCAGCCAGATCCGCCGTTTTAACCTGCGCACCGGTGATACCATTGCTGGCCTTATTCGCCCACCCAAAGATGGTGAGCGTTACTTTGCCTTGCTGAAAGTCAATGAAGTCAACTTCGGCAAGCCAGAACATGCCCGCAATAAAATCTTGTTTGAAAACTTAACCCCTCTGCATGCCAATGACCGCCTGCGGATGGAACGTGGTAACGGCAGTACCGAAGATATCACCGCCCGGGTGCTGGATTTGGCCTCGCCAATTGGCCGCGGCCAACGTGGCTTGATTGTGGCTCCACCGAAAGCCGGTAAAACCCTGCTGCTGCAAAACATTGCCCAATCCATTGCGGCCAACCACCCTGAGTGCGTGCTGATGGTGTTGCTGATTGATGAGCGACCGGAAGAAGTCACCGAGATGCAGCGCCTGGTGAAAGGCGAAGTGATCGCATCCACCTTTGATGAACCAGCCAGCCGCCACGTTCAGGTAGCCGAGATGGTCATCGAAAAAGCCAAGCGACTGGTTGAACATAAAAAAGACGTCATTATTCTGCTGGATTCCATCACCCGTTTAGCCCGGGCTTACAACACCGTGATTCCTAGCTCAGGCAAGGTTTTAACCGGTGGTGTCGATGCCAACGCCCTGCACAAACCTAAGCGCTTTTTTGGTGCTGCCCGGAATGTGGAAGAAGGCGGCAGCTTAACCATCATTGCCACCGCACTGGTCGATACCGGCTCGAAGATGGATGAAGTGATTTACGAAGAGTTTAAAGGCACCGGTAACCTGGAGCTGCACTTAGCACGTAAAATCGCTGAAAAACGCATCTTCCCAGCCATCGATTTCAACCGCTCAGGTACCCGCCGTGAAGAGTTAATGGTCTCGCAGGAAGAGTTGCAGAAAATGTGGATCTTACGCAAAATCCTGCATCCGATGGATGAGTCTGATGCCATGGAGTTTTTAATTGATAAACTCGGCATGACCAAAACCAACGATGAATTCTTCGACTCGATGAAGCGCCAGCGCAGTTAAACTACTGTCGTTGCCTGTAGTTCGCTATAAATAGTTCGTTGTACCAAGCCAGCCTGTATCGGGCTGGCTTTTTTATTGGCTGATGGCCAGCTAAGCTTACTGCATCAGTCCATGGATTATGTACGGGTATGCGTTTCTTCTTATTTAGCCTGACACTGCTGTTGATAGCCTGCAGCAGTACGCCACCGGCAACTTTGGTTGAGCACCGGCTGGCACAGGCACCTGCCCAGACAGAGCTTGCCATTCTTTGGTTGCAAAAAAAACCACAGCATCGCGTCGTCAGTGCCACTTTAGGTTTACGTTACGACGGCAACGACTGGCTGACGGTCGATAATCAGCAGGCTGTCTTTGCCACCGGCTCGCTGACCAAGTTATTTACCGCGCAGTGGTATGCCTTGCGCTTTGCTGATGGCAGCTTACAGCTTGAGCAACACCTTGGCTCTCTGCTTCCCGGGCTGTGCGATACGCTGGCTGAGCTAAACTTACTGCAGCTGCTAACACATAGTTCTGGCTTATCCTTTTTGCCAACCGATATTGGCGACATGCCCGTTCTAGACAGCAATCCGTTTGCCGATTACAGCGCCCACCAACTACAACAGTATTGTGAGCCCGAGCAACAACTGGCTTCACGTCAAGGTAGGTACCATTACTCCAATCTTGGCTATGCCTATCTGGCAATGGCGATGCAGGCAAAAAGTGGGCTCGATTACGAAGCATTGGTGCAGGCCGCTATTGTGCAACCGCTGGGTTTGCAGCACAGCAGTACCGAGCGGGGGCCACTAATGGCGCAACTGGTGGCGGGGCAAAACCCGGATGGTAGCATCACCCCAGGCTGGGATTTTGCCGCCTTTACCGGCTCCGGCGGCTTCTACAGCAGTAGCCATGATCTTAAGCGCTGGCTGATACAACAACTCACCGCCCAAAGCTCTGCGATCCGCTCGATGCAATACGCCCATCACCCGGCAGCAGGACTTGGCTGGCAACAGCGACATCGTGGTGCTCGACACTGGCTGGAACAAACCGGTGCCACAGGCGGCTATACAGCGGCTATGCTGCTGGAACCTGAGCGGCAACAAGCGATTCTGGTGTTATCCAACCTGTCGGGGCTGCATGCGGACGCCGTTGTTATTGCCGAGCTAGCAGAGCATTGGTTGCTGCAAAGCCCTTTTATGCCAGCCGTTGATGCACCAAAGGGCTCGCCTTAACCGGCTCTGGTACCACAGTGCAAGCCGCCAACACCTCCTGCACCGCAAGCTCTGCATCCTCGCGGTTGGCCGCATGCACAGTCAGCAGTGGCTGGTCTTTGGTGACCTGTTGACCCGCCGGACAGATATGACTAAAACCAACCGCCGGATTGATTTTCTGGTCCGGGTGCGAACGGCCACCGCCCAGTCGCACCACAGCCATGCCAAGGGCAACGGTGTCATTGACCTGCAGGTAGCCAGTTGCTGGTGCTGGCACATCTAACAATACGGGCGCCTTGGCTAAGTAGTTGTTTGGCTGCGCCAGTAAATCAGCCGGGCCACCCAGAGCAGCAACCATTCGAGCAAAATACTCAGCGGCTTTGCCGCTATCCAGACTGTGTTGCAGGGCACGAGTAGCGCTCACTTGATCAGGTTGAATGCCTGTCAGCACCAGCATATCGGCGCCAAGTGCCAACGTCAGTTGATGCAACCGGGCTTCGCGATGTGTGCCTGTGAGATAATCCAGCGTCTCCATCACCTCCAGTGCATTGCCAGCAGTAGTGCCGAGGATCTGATTCATATCGCTGATCAGTGCAGCAGTGGGCACACCAGCGCCACAGGCTGTATCAACAATGCTGCATGCCAGTTCACGCGCATCATCAGCCGTTGTCATAATAGCACCGTTGCCTACTTTGACATCCATCACCAGCGCATCCAGGCCTTCCGAGAGCTTCTTCGATAAAATGGAAGCGGTAATGAGTGGAATGGACTCCACCGTAGCGGTGACATCGCGAATGCCGTACAAGCGCCGATCAGCCGGAGCCAGCTCATCGGTCTGGCCGACGATTAAACAGCCCAGCTCTGGCAGCAGCTGCCGCATGCGACTGAGCGACTGATTGCAGCTGTAACCTGGAATAGCTTCCAGCTTATCGACGGTGCCCCCGGTGTGACCGAGCCCCCGACCGGCAATGCTCGGCATAAAAGCACCACAAGCCGCCACCATCGGTGCCAACATCAGGGTCACTTTGTCACCCACACCGCCAGTACTGTGTTTATCCACCACCGGGCCATTCAAGCTACCCTGCCAATTCAGGCGGGTGCCACTATCGCGCATCGCCAAAGTCAGAGCGACTTTTTCATCCACCGTCATGCCATTGAGGTAAATGGCCATGGCCAGAGCTGCCGCCTGACTGTCGCTGAAACTACCATCCGTTAAGCCTTGGGCAAATTGCTGGATATCGGTCTGACTGAGTGCCTTACCATTGCGTTTAATTTTGATGATTTCCTGAGGGATGGGCATCGCTTACTCCGTCGGCACCTTGGTGCTGTTGGCTAAATACAGAGGGGTGAAGGCATCTGGCAGCAACTGTTGCACTTGCCAGCCTTGCAGCTGCTCAAGATGATTGCTGCTGTAAATGATGGTTTCAGGTAAGAAAAATTCGGCAATCACCTGACGGCAGAGGCCGCAAGGCGGCGTTAAATCCTGCTGTGGGGTGTACACCAGCAGGGCATCAAACTGACGCT